>JAOAPQ010000350.1 GCA_025462965.1 Bryobacterales bacterium | reverse complement strand
TCGTCGGCGCGGGCGATCACGACGGCTTGTCGGACGGATGGGTGGCGCGCCAGGACTGCTTCGATTTCTCCCAGCTCAATGCGAAAGCCGCGGATCTTGACCTGGTCGTCGGCGCGGCCCAGGAATTCGACATTGCCATCGGGTAAAAAGCGTGCCAGGTCACCCGTGCGGTACATGCCGTCAAGAAAGCGCTCGGCAGTGAGTGCAGGCTGACCGAGATAGCCTGCGGTGACACCATCGCCAGCAATGTAGAGTTCGCCAGTGACGCCGATAGGAACAGGCTGACGCAGGGAATCGAGGATATGGACCTGTGTATTGGCAATGGGGCGGCCGATGGGAATGACGGGACCGGAAAAGTCCCGCAACCGCAGCATCAGAGAGCCGACGGTGGTTTCCGTGGGTCCGTAGTGGTTCCAGATCTCACAGGACGCCCCGAGCTGGCGGATGCGCTGGACCAGAGGCCAGGTAAGGGATTCGCCGCCGGTGATGAGGTGTTTGCGTGGAAGAATACCGCGACGTTCCTCTGTTTCGAGGAGAGCGGAGAGATGGGAGGGGACGATCTTCAAAACATCAATCGGATGCTGTTTTTGATAAGCGGCAAAGCGGGAGCTATCGCTGGCGACATCGAGAGGGATGACGTGCAGGCAGCCGCCTGAGAGGAGCGACGGATAGATGCAGGTATTGCCAAGATCGGCGCTCAGAGTAGAGACGGTGGCGAAATGCAGGTGCTCGCCGGGGAGGCGGCTCTTGATGAACCAGGCATAGTTCACCAGGTTGCGATGACGGATGCCGACCGGCTTTGGCACGCCGGTAGAGCCCGAGGTGAAGATCACGTACATCAGACTGTCGGGCTGGGCAAGGGGCAGGGGATTGCTGGCGTTCTGGCTGTGCCCATCGAAGCGATCGAGGAAAACGGAGGGGCCGGAAAACTCAGGCAGGAGCGCAGCGAGTTTGGAATCGGTGACCAGCGCCGCGGCGCCCGAGAGTTGCTGCGCGAGGCGTGATTTGGGGTTATCGGAATTGACAGGAACGAAGGCGGCGCCGGCTTTGAGGATTGCAAGGAGGCCGGCAATCATCTCGACGCTGCGATCGACGCAGAGGGCGACCAGTGAATCGGGCCGGACACCGAAGGCGCGGAGGTGGTGAGCGAGCCGGTTGGCACGCTCGTTTAGCTCGCGATAGGTGAGCGAGATTTCGCCGCAGCGCACGGCGGGAAGCTCGGGAGTCAGAACGGCCTGCTGTTCAAAGAGCTCATGAAGACAGCGGTCGCGGGGATAATCGGCGGCGTTCTGGTTCCAGAGGGCGAATTGTTGGCGCTCGTCATCGCTCAGCAGTGGCAAGCTGGCGACGGGGGTTTCGGGATGGGCCAGGGCAGCGGCCAGCAGGACTTGGTAGTGGCCGGCCCAACGCTCGACCGTGTCGCGGCTGAGACGGGAAGCATCGAAATGGAAATCAAGCCGCTTGGCACCGGCCGACAGCTTCAAAGCAAAACGCTCCGCGCACGCCTCCAGCCGTAGCACGGTAAATTTCAAATCGCCGTACTGTTGCGCGGCGGGCAGTTCCGCATACTCGAACTGAACCGGCAGCGGTCTCATCTGCCCGGGATCGAATATCTCCTGCCAGCCATGAAGTTCGGCCAGCACGCTCCTGACGCGTTCAGCGAGCGCAGAAAACGGCATGCCCGGTTGAACATCGCACTGCACTGGAAGAAACTTGGCAAACAGACCCAGGGCGTCTTCCAGCTCCTGGAATTTCCGTCCGTCGAATTCGCATCCGGCCACAACCGTCGAACGCCCCGTCAACCGTGACAACAAGGCCAGCCAACAGGCCAGCAGCACCTCAACGGGTACGGCCGTTTCCACGCCGCGCGTCACCACCTCTGGTGCGAACTCGCCCTCACCCGCCAGTTCAAAGGCGATCAGAACGGACGTCACATCCAGCTTGCGTATGGCATCGCGCCAGTAATCGCGCCCAACTTTGGTATCCTCGCCCGTCAGCAGTTCCTGTTGCCACTCGACGATGTCTGCGTACTGCAACACGTCCCCCGGCTGGGTCTCCCCTGCATAGGCCAGTCCAATTTCGGCAATCAGATTTTGCAGTGTTCGCCTGTCGGCGCAAAGCACCGGCAGTCCCAGGCGCAGCACCTGCATTTCGCTGAGCTCCCAGGTCAGCGAGGCTTCCTCCTGAATCACCTGAAACGGAAGCTTCAACCCCGGTTGGCGTTGGAAGACGGTTCGTAGAATCTCATGTCGCGCCACGACGCCTTGAATGGCGCGGCGCAGGCGAGACGTATCCGCGGGGCCATCGAGCAAGACTTCGCATTCTGCTCGAAATGCCGGGGCCTCGCCCCCTTCCTGTGACCAGTTCCGCTCCTGCTGCGCGGAAAGGCGGAAACCCGCATTTGTGGAACTACTCATTGCATACTCTGCTGAAAATTCCTGCCACACGCACAGAAATCCGCAAGCCCCCTATGAAAAATTGATCCCGATGGTATGTATGATTCTACCAGCGGATGTTTTTGTCTGGAATATTAATTCCCATGCCGTCGGTATTACGAACGCGCCGCCGCTGGCGCCCTTTCGCCGCTCACCTGCGCCGAATTCCTTTCAGCTTTTGAAGGCTGGCCGCCTGAAATTCCTTATGCTCCGTAGTGCGCCGTTCCTGCTCATTGACTTCCAGCGCTTGTAGGATTTCGCTGAGTCTCACCCCAGGGTTGGCTATTATATTTTGCAAAATAGTCTGGTAATGACCAGCCATTCTGGCTATCGTCGCCGCAGTGAACAGGTCCGGATTGTAAACCCAGGCGCCGGCTATACCCGTTTCGCCGCCCCTGCAGAAAACGGCCAGGTCGAATTTTGAAGGCCCCTCGAGCGGGAACCCGCTCAACTCAATGTCCGGTAGCGGGCGGCTGTTGCCAGGCGTGTTCAGGTGCACAAAGAGAACCTGCACCAGAGGGTTGCGGCTCAAGCTGCGCTCCGGCTGCAGTTCTTCCACCAGCTTGTCGAACGGCACATCCTGGTGAGCATGCGCTCCTAAGATTACTTCCCGGACGCGGACCAACAGCTCGCTGAACGATGGGTCCCGCGAAAGGTCAGTGCGCACCACCATCAGGTTGACGAAGAAGCCGATCAAGGCCTCCGTTTCCACGTTTGTGCGCCCTGCAAAGTCCGTTCCCAGGACGACATCCGGCTGTTTCGTGTAATACAGGATCAGACACTGAAAAGCCGCCAGCATGGTGATGAAGGTAGTTACTCCCTCCTGCCGGCTCAGCAGGCCGATTTGGTCCGCCAGCGCCTTCGAAATCTGCGTGCGCTCGGTAGCCCCGCGGAATCCCTGGACTGCGGGCCGCGGCCGGTCCGTGGGCAGCAAGAGAACCGGGGGAGCTCCGTCCAGCTGGTTTTTCCAGTAGGCCACTTGCCGTTCCAGAACCTCGCCGCGCAGCCAGTTACGCTGCCACACCGCAAAATCGGCATATTGGATTGGCAACTCGGGTAGCATCGGCGTAACACCCGCCAATGCGGCTTCATAGAACACCCCGAGATCGGATAACATCACCCCCGTGCTCCAACCATCGTTCGCGATATGGTGCGTCTTCACGAATATCACGTGGTCTCGCTCTTCAAGCTTCAGCAGCATGGGCCGGAACACAATATCGCTGGCCAGGTTGAACGGTTTCGCGTACTCTTCCTGCAAGATGCGCCGCGCCTCCTGCTCCCGCCCGGCCGCGGGTAGTAGGCTCAGGTCGCGTCTCTCCAGGGGAATATGGGCCGCGGTTCGCACTATCTGAACCGGCAAGTCGTTCTCGGTTCCGTAAGTCGTTCGCAAAATCTCGTGCCGCTGCACGATGGCGTTGAGGGCCGTTTCGAGCGCTTCCGCATTCACGAGCCCTGTCATACGCGCGGCCCAGGGAACGTTATAAAGGGAGCTCTCCGGCTCCATTTGATAAAGGAACCACAGCCTCTGCTGCGTAAACGAGAGCGGCAGCGCGCCGTCCCGGTTCGCCCGGAGTAACGACGGAGGCACCGATCCGTGGCTGGCGCGCTCCAGCTGGTGTATCGATTCCGCCAGCGCCCTCAATGTCGGTGCCTCGAACAGTACGCGCAAGGGCACTTCGATACCGAACGCAGCCCGCGCCCGCGCTACCACCTGGGTAGCTGAGAGTGAATGCCCGCCCAGTTCGAAAAAATTGTCCGCCACGCCCACGCGATCGAGCTTCAGCACTTCCGCCCAGATGCCGGCGATCATCTCCTCGGCGGGCGTGCGCGGCCCGGCAAACGCGCCGGCCGTCTCCAAACGTCGGTATTCCGGTTCGGGGAGATTGCGGCGATCCACCTTACCGTTGGACGTCAGCGGGAAGCGCTCCAGTTCTACGAACACCGCCGGCGTCATGTATTCAGGCAGTTTCTGTTTCACCCAGGTTCCCAACTCTGATGCCCGGGTACTCTGGTTCGCGGATGGAACAACATATCCAACCAGGCGTTTGTCTCCGGGCACATCCTCGCGCGCAATCACGACACATTCGCTTACCGCAGGATGTTGGGCGAGTACCGCTTCGATCTCGCCCAGTTCGATGCGAAAACCCCGCAGTTTGATTTGGAAATCAATACGGCCGAGATATTCGATATTTCCATCAGGCAGGAAGCGGGCGAGATCGCCGGTCTTATACACGCGTGCTCCCGGCTCCTGACTGAACGGATCGTGAATGAACTTTTCGGCGGTCAGCTCCGGCCGTTTCAAATAGCCTCGGGCGAGGCCCACGCCGCCGATGTGCAACTCGCCTGGAACGCCGATGGGGGCCAACTGCCGGTGCGCATCCAGGATATAAATCTGCGTATTCCAGATCGGTTTTCCGATCGGTACCATCGCCCGGCCGCTGTTCGACCTGCAGTGCCAGTACGTGACATCCACGGCCGCTTCCGTCGGGCCATAAAGGTTATGCAGCTCTGCGCCAAGCCGCTCGAAAAATCGCTCCTGCAGTTCGAACGGGAGCGCCTCGCCGCTGCAGATCACCCGCCGCAAACTCGTACAGCGCTCCACACCCGCCGATTCCAAAAAAATCCGCAGCATCGACGGAACGAAGTGAACCGTCGTAATGTTACTCTCCGCAATCAGCTTCACCAGGTAATCCGGATCCTTGTGGCTGCCTGGACGGGCCACTACCAGGCATGCCCCTGTCATCAGCGGCCAAAAAAATTCCCAAACGGAAACGTCGAAGCTGTAAGGGGTTTTCTGCAACACACGGTCCGTGCCATTTAGGGGATAAGTCGCCTGCATCCACAACAGCCGGTTGACGATTGCCTCATGCACGTTAGGAACGCCCTTGGGCTTTCCAGTAGAGCCGGAGGTGTAAATGACATAGGCCAGATCTTTTCCGCCGGTGAGCACAGGCGGGTTGGCGGCGGACTCATTGGAAAGCGAGGGCCAGTCCCGATCGAGGCAGAAGACTTGGTAATCGTGCTGCGGCAGCACATCGAGCAAACGTTCGAGCGTGAGGACCACGGCAGGTTGGGCATCGCCCAGCATGACGCTCAGCCGCTCCCGCGGATATTCCGGATCGAAAGGAACGTAAGCGCCGCCGGCTTTTATGATCCCCAACAGTGCGACCACTATTTCGAGCGACCGCTCGGCGCAAACCGCGACCAGAACGTCCGGGCCCACTCCCAGACCTCGCAGTCGGTGGGCTAACTGGTTAGCCCGGGAATTCAGCTCGCTATATGTAAGTTCCCGCGATTCGAAGACCAGGGCGGGCGCTTCAGGAGTCCGCTCCACCTGATCCTCAATGAACTGGTGCAACGAGCGCTCGCGCGGGTATGGCCGGGTGGTGCCGTTGAATTCCACAAGAAGACGGTGCTTTTCGTCGGGTGTGAGCAACGATATGGAGGAAAGGTGAAGTCCCGGATCCCGCGTGACGGCTTCCAGTAGCACACATAAATGCTCGAACATCCGTTCGATCGTGCCGGCATCGAAGAGATCGGAATCGTACTCCACGAAGAGCCGGGCACCGTCCAATGTCTCGATCACGCAGCAAGTAATGTCGGAAATGGAAGTGCCTGGGTGAAACGGAGTCTCCTCCACGTTCAGACCGGGAAACTGCAGCGCATCAATGACCTGATCCTGAATCATCGACACCTGAAAGATCGGGTGGTAGCTCAGGCTTCTTTCCGGGTTCAGTTCTTCAACGAGCTTCTCGAAAGGAACATCCTGGTGAGCATAGGCGCTCAAGGCGGCCGTTCTGACTCGCCGGAGTATTTCGCGGAATCCGGGATCGCCCGACAGGTCCACGCGCAGGACCATCGCATTGACGAAAAAGCCGATCAGCGATTCGAGCGCGGGATCCGCTCGACCGGCTGACTGGGTCCCCACCACAATGTCGGTTTGCCCGGAATACAGCGATAACAGTGCCTGGAAAGCCCCGAGCAGTGTCATGAAAAGCGTCACGCCTTCGGCCTGCGCCAGTGCCAGGATTGCCCGGAGAAGGTCGTCGGGAATGTCACGCCGGTGCGCGCCGCCCCGATGGCTCGGAACAGCGGGCCTGGGCCGGTCCGTCGGCAGTTCGAGCACCGGGGGAGCTCCCGAGAGTGTTTGTCTCCAATACTCTACGTGCTTGTCGAGGGTTTCACCGCGAAGCCAGT
>JAOAPQ010000333.1 GCA_025462965.1 Bryobacterales bacterium | reverse complement strand
CGCCTGCAGGCGCACCCATTTGTTGTCCCTCATTGTGGAAGGAACTTGATAACGGCTCCGGCAGGCCGCGGCAAGATGTTTTGACCCTACGGGTGTTTATTTCTTCCGCGCTGGATTATTGGGGGCTGTTTGCTGAGCCAGAGTTGCATAGCTTGGATCTCTGACTGCTGATCGACGATGATCTCTTCCGCGAGCCTCCGGATCACAGGATCCTTGCCATAGAGCAGCTCGGCTTCGGCCATGTCAATTGCACCCTGATGGTGCGGAATCATCATAGTGCAAAAATCGTGGTCAACATCACCGTTCATCGGAGCCGACTTCATGCCTTTGTCCATCCGGTCCATACTCTCATTCATGGCGTGCATAAACCTCACCTCGCGCGGGGGCTGCATCTGCGCGATGGCCACCACGGAAAGTGCTGCGATCATGCCCGCAATCCAAAGGCGTTTCCGACAGAAAGCGATTATAGTACCCATTGGCTTCCACTCATTTCCCGGAGAGGCGAGATGCAGGATCTCGCTTCTCCGCTTGCTGCGCTTTGTGTGCGCCTATAACTACTGTGATTGCAGTTGGACCTGCACGGGCTGTGTACCGCCGGAAGGCACAATCTCGAGGTAGCGTTGGTCCCCGGGCTGCGGTGTCCCAGCCACAACCTGTCTTAGTGGCCCAATAGACTCCACGATTTGTGCCCCAGCCGCATTCGTCATGAACGTGCTTAAGGCTTGAAAGTCCTGGGCTGGATTGTTCAGATTCGGCACATAGCCCAAGGTGTAGCTTGTGTTCGGTTGAAGGCCCGTAACTGCAGCTTCCAGCAGATCAATAGGGCCTTGATTATTGAGCGTAACTGAAGTCGGCGCGGCAGTGGATGCGGCGCTTCCCGGAGAGCCCAAGAACAGATGAACCGCCTGCCCAAAGGACCCCAAAGGCATCAAATTGGAAAGTCCGCCGCCTGACGGAGCCGCACCGGGCACATAGACCAAAGCCTGAGCAGCCTGTCCGCCCGGAAGGGTTGCAATCACGCGGTTGCTCACGGTATCAATCACCTGCAGTCCCGTACCATTCTCCAGAGCGATATAGACGCGTGTTCCATCGCCGGACGGCCACAAACCGTGCGGCAGTTCACCCACGGGGATGGTCGCAACCAGCTGCGGTGTATTCGACGTGGTGTACACCTTGACGACATTTTCTCCGCCAATGGTGAGATATGCGAACTGGCCATTTGCATTCCGCACGATATTGACATGATTCGTAATTGGACCAGTGTCGAGGATTGCCAGAACATTAAATGGAGGCTGTGCGTTAAACACCTCGGTTTTGCCAGTGTCTTTCAACGTCATCCACACCTGGGTCCCATCAGGCGTTGCAGCAATATTGGGGCAGAAGGGGGATGGCTGGGGAACAGTAGCGACGATTTTATGACTGTGGACGTCAATGACCGTTGTTTGAGGAATAAAGCTGGAGCACACATAGCCATATTTTCCGTCTGGCCGGAAAATCGTCATCCCAGGGCCGTCGCCGACGACAATTCTATCTTTCTTTTCATAGGTCTTACCGTCGATAACCTGAACGTAATCCTCTCCTCTCACCGTGACCCATACTTCGCTGTCGTCCGGCGTAAAGAAGGCCTCGTGTGGGGATCTGCCTACATATGTGATGTGCTTGATCGCATTTGTAGCGGTGTCAATGAACGTCACCGAGTTTGACTGGATAGAGACTACATCGAGAGTTTTGCGATCGAACGAGAATCCCAGGCCATGCACCACCAACTGGCCGTAGTAAAGTGGGCTTAGATTGGCCGGAGTCATTCCGCCGCCGACCCAGGCTGGGTGCCCTGCGGATTGGGGCGCCTCGCCGAGCGAGATCACACCGAGCAAAGTGTTGTTTGACGGGTCATAGACCGAAATTGTATTCGATCTCTGATCCGCGTGATAGACACGGTCCATCGAGCTGATGGGAATGTCAGGCTGGCTTGCTCCAAAAGGGACTTGGCCTGCGAAGCTCATGGTGGACGATGCTGCAAATAGGGCCACGGACGTAAATGTGAGGCGACTTCGATTTCTCATTACGCACTCCTTCCGCATGGCGGTTTATAACCAGTTGCTGACTCTACGGATGCAAACTGGGTGCCAGATATTCGGCACTCGCAGTTGGTTGAGCTCTTAGGAGCAGCGGCAAAGGTGGATGTCGAGATGCCGACAGTCGTACCGAGCTGTCGACACTCCGATTTCTCCAGACCGCGAATACCCTCCGTGCCAACATAACTGAGACACTCCTCGTTTCTTAATTACAGAGCAGGGCGAGAAAGATTTCTCTTACATTGAAAGACTATAAGGTTTCTGCTCTTTCCCCATCGGCCATTGCCGGCAGCGTCACGGACTTCCACCCCGATCCCGAGGTCGTCGCGCAAGCCAAACGCCGCCGCTTCACGGCCGACTATAAGCGGCGCATTCTGACCGAGACCGATCATGCCAAAGGTGTACGTGGCGTCGGCGCACTGCTCCGGCGCGAAGGTCTGTACTCTTCACCAGCACTTCATCCACCCCGTCCTTCCAGAATGTGATCTTCTTGTACCGGCTCTTGGCGCCTGTCCCCAGTTCCATCCGGTTCAGCGTGCTCTTGCCCGCTAAGGGCCGATCCAGATCCGTCCGCCCCGCCAGAATGCCCAGCACCGGGTCGCTGCGCAACTGCTCGTGATCGTTGATGTCTTATAACCTAGCGCCAGTCCGTAGATTCTCTGCGAGGCCAGGAGGGACCATTCCGGGGATTTTGTACGCTAAGGACCGCACCATACGTTTTTAGGTAAACGCTACGCCGTCAGCGGGGACCTATCTCCCAGGCCGCGAGAAGCGTCTCACGAAGCCGCTCATTTCTTTTCCTTAATTCGATCGCAATGCAACCATCGGATCGATCCTGGATGCTTTCGAAGCGGGAATATACCCTGCGATCGCCGCAACCGCGATAAGAAGCGTTCCCACCTCGATAAATGTCACCGGGTCGCCGGTCGTTATCCCAAACAACAGGCTGCCCATCGCGCTCGACAAAACTCGGGACCCTGCCATTCCCAACGCGAGACCTAAAGCGGCTAATCCAAGCGTCCGGAGCACGATGCGGCCTTGCAGGTCAGTGGCGGACGCTCCCAGCGCCATCCGAATTCCAATTTCCTGCACGCGTTGACTTACCGAAAACGAAATCACGGCGTAGATCCCAAGAGAGGCGAGTATCAGGGCGAAAGCCGCGAATCCGGCCAGCAACAGCACCAGGAACCGCCGCGGTGAAACCGCTCTGTCGACCAGGTCCTGGAACGTCACAAACTCGCGGACCGGCAGATTCGGGTCGATTGGCCGGAGAGCCGCTCGAATCCCTGTCGCCAGACTGTCCGGTGGAAGCGCGGTTCGCATGACCAGTTGCATGGCCGCGTAATCCGCGGTCTGCCGCATCGCCTGATACATTTCCGACCCGCCCGCCTTTTCCAGAGCCTCGTGACGGACATCGGCTACTACGCCGACGACTACGCCCAGGACCGACCGTCCCCCATACGTCGTCATCACCTGTCCCAGTGGGTTCTGGCCCGGCCACAAAGTCCGGGCCAGAGTCTCATTCACCACGACCACCGGTT
>JAOAPQ010000319.1 GCA_025462965.1 Bryobacterales bacterium | reverse complement strand
AGATGGGTCCATGAACTCTATCCCGCCGATGAGATGCTCTCGCGAGAACTGGGCATCCCTCTCGGCAAGATCGAGCTAACGCAATTCGAGGGCGCCGCGAACGAGCCCACCTATCGAGTGCACGCGTACGGATCCGACGGAACAGAGATGCTGACGCGCGAGTTCACCGTGACGACGGTCGAGCGGCCGTATAACGGTGTGATGCCCGAATACGAGAAGGTTCAGGTCGATACGGGCTGGGTACGAATGGAATCCGGCGCGACGGTGGTTCTCGATGAGCGAATAGCCAGCGATATCGAAGAGTTCTGGGATCACTACCACACTCAGACGCTGCCGAAAGTGTTCAAAACGGTGATGGCGCGTTCCCATGGTGAATTGCGGCCGGAGTTTGCTCCGGTATTCGACACGCTCAAGATCGACTTGCACCTGAGCGAGCCCAATTACGAGCTTGGTATCGATAAGGAGCGCATCTCCTCTCTCGAAGCGCTGCAGGAAGATACCTTTTACTCCACCGAGAACTTTGTGAACATGATGGGTGACCTGGAAGCAGGCCGTCCCATTACATACGTCGGACGTATCATCCCGATCGTACATTCTTCCGACGAGGGTAAGGACGGGCATGTCCACGTGGAGTTCTATGCGAAGCCCGCGGGCGGTCCGGTGGTCGAACTGCGTTGGACGGATGTCCAGGGCAAGCATCACGAGCGCAAGCGCGACCTTTGGGCCGTGAACGGCCCGATGCAGCCGCGTCTGATCCAGGCCCGCACGGCCGCGGGACAGACCGGCCCCAAGAGCCTCGTGTGGCTGCTGCCCGCCGACTTCAAAGATGACAAGTTCGAGGAGTGGGTAAATGTGGAGGGAAAGGATCAGGTAGAGCGAAACATATTTCCCGTGGAGCAGGCCAGGGGGCAGTTTCGGTGGCTGGAACGCATGCATTCCGCCGGGCTCTACCGGAATGAATTGGCCTATCCTCACGTGAAACAGATTGGTGTGGAGTTTGAATTGCCGCGGCCGCGCGACGTGAAGGTGGACTCCCCCGCGCCGCGCGAATTTGCGAGCATCAATATCGAGCCGCCCCCCTCGCCACGCCCGATGATCGGCGACTTTGCCGGAGGTCTTAAACGTAAGCAGCTCGTGCAGTGGGATGAGCCGGTGAGTCCTGATGAAAACGCCGCTGTTCTCGCGAAGCTCGCAGGCACTCCTGGCGTGAACGTCTATTGGATGGGGCGCTCGTATTTGGGCCAGAATCTCTGGGCGGCCGACGTAATGCTGCCGTCTCCTTCCACCTTACGCTCATGGCCGAAAGAGACAACGATGAAAGCATCAATTGTCTATTCGGGACGCCAGCATGCCAACGAGGTCTCGAGCACAAGCCATATTCTGAAGCTGGGCGAACAACTCGCGAGCGATCCGGAGACGCGCGCCATGCTCAAGCAAGTGAACGTAGTGCTGCATCCGATCACGAATAGCGATGGCGCGGACCTCTCAGTTCAGCTGGCGGAACTCACGCCGAACAACATGCTTCATCCCGGCTACCATGGCGCGCTCGCTGCGGACGTTGCGGTGGGCCAAACAGACCCTGATCCGGTATACCCGGAATCGAGAACCCGCCGGCAGTTGCTTGAGGCCTGGCTACCGGATGCATTCTTAAATCCACATGGATACCCCTCGCACGAGTGGGTGCAGCCGTTTTCGGAGTATTCGGGATGGGTGACGAATCGACAGGGGGCGAACAACGGGCGCACGTGGTGGATTCCGCGCGGCTGGTTCACCAGTCTCACCTATCTTCGGGACGAGACGCACGCCTATAGCGAGAAAATCGCCTACGAACTGCGTGACCGCATCGTGGAGGCGGAGCGGAGCCAGCCGGGACTGCTCGATCTGGAATCTCGGATGAATGCTCGCTACGAGCGCTTTGGCCAACGCTGGCAGCCCGACAACATGCAGCAGCCGATCGTCAACGGGATTCGGATATACATGGCGCTCAAAGGGTCCGCCGGCCGCGCAGGCGCAGGCGGGGCCGCGGGGGCAACGGCGCCCGGGAGCGGCGGCGTGGGCGGCATCTCGCCGGATGTGACTTGGGACTCCGGCTATACCGAGGCCCCCGACGAGACCGCGCACGGCGACTATATGAAACTGATGGCGTCGGCCGGCCTCGCTTTTGATCGCGTGCATCTCGAATATCTCGCCAAGGGCAAGTTGCGTATCCGCCGCACCGAGCGTGAGCAGGGCGGAAAAGTGATTCTCCGTGTAGAGCGTCTGCGGCCGAATCTGCCCGCATTCGAACCCGAGCCGCCGCGCACCGACACAGTAAGCCCGGCCGCGCCTGTTCAAGTCCGGTAACCCACACTCAGTCACAGAAAGGGAAAACATGTCTTCACGGAAGCATTCGGTTCTGCAATGTATCTCTCTCGTTATCGCCGCGCTATTGTTCGCCGCGGTCGCCTCCGCGCAGTCCAGCGACGCCGAGATCGTGGGCGCGATCAAGGACTCGAGCGGAACATCCGTACCGGGCGCGAAGGTCACGCTCACGAATCAGGATTCCGGTGTTGCGCGTAACGTCGCTGTGGATCCCGAGGGGCGGTACCGGTTCGCGGTTCCGCCGGGCAAATACTCGCTCAAGATCGAAGCGACGGGCTTTCGTAGCGAGACGATTACGGACATGGTTTTGAACATCGGCACACACTTCGATAAGGACGTTTCGCTCACGGTCGGCAGCACTCAGGATTCCATTACTGTTATCGGCGATGTTCCCCCGGTCGATACTACAAGCGGCGAAGTGTCCGGTGTTGTGACCCAGTTGCAGATCGAGACGCTCCCGGTGAACACGCGGCAATACCTGAATCTCGCGCTGCTGATGCCCGGCACCACGCAAGATGCATCGCGAACTTTCTACAACAATGTAGAGATCGGCGGCGGCGGCCGGTTTTACGCGAATGGGTTCGCGGTTGACGGTGTCACCAACACTTGGGCCGAGCAGGGCGAGCCGCGCCAGAACTTCCCTGAGGGCGCGGTGCAGGAGTTCAAGGTGAACACCAACCAGTTCAAGGCCGAGCAGGGTCTGGCGATGGGCGGCGTAGTCAACATCGTCACTAAGAGCGGCACGAACCTGTTCCGTGGGGAGGCGTTTGAATACTTCCGCAACGCTGCCCTCAACCATGACAATAAATTCACCGAGCAGGGTTTGCAAGCGGTTGGCGGAGGAAAGGCGCCATTCAACCGGAACCAATACGGGGGCGACGTTGGCGGACCGATCATCAAGAACCGTACGCACTTCTATGCCGCGTACGAACGCACGGAAGTTGACGATTCCTTCACCATCTTCGCTGCAGCCTCACACCAGTTTTATTCGGCGAACGAGGGCGTTATCGATAAACCCAGCCACGACCAGATGGTGCACGTGCGCGCGGATCATCAGTTGAGCGATAACCAGCACCTCTTCGCGCGCTACTCCCAGGAGTGGAACAAACAAACCTGGCAGGGATGCGGCAACAGTACAGAATCCAATTGCTATGACGGACTGATTCCGCGCCGGGCCTTTGTCGCGGGCCACACATGGACGCCGCGGCCTTCCATGGTCAATGACTTTCGTTTTCAATACGCCTACGCTTCTTATCAGCTTGGGCCGTCGGGACTTCCGATTTTTACCGACATCGGCAAGTATCCGGCCGAGCGGCTTGCACAATTGCAGACCGTCTACATTTTCCCGGGCTTCCGATATGGACAGGGCTACGGTGAATTAGGCATCGAGACACGCTGGCAAATCAAAGATGACATCACCTACGTTCGTGGCAAGCATAGCTTTAAATTCGGTTTCGATTTCAGCCACATTCCTTTCGCTGATGACACGGTTATCAACTATCAGGGCTCATGGACCTTCGCGACGGACCAGTTGTTTAATCCAAAGGACCCAAGCACGATTGCGAATCTGAAGAACCCCACCCAGTTTACGGCTGCCATTCCCGGGCAATACACCTCCGTGCCGGTATCTCAATACGCGGCCTACGTTCAGGATGATTGGCGCATCCATCCGGACCTTACGCTGAGCCTCGGTTTGCGCTGGGATCGCGAGGTGGGTTCGTACAACGAAAGCGTCAAACCGTCATCTTTCCCGACGGCGATTCCTTTTATTGGCGATCCAGGCAAACGCCGCGAGACTAAGAATTTCGGGCCGCGCTTCGGTTTGGCCTGGAACGTCAGCGGAACCGGCAAGGATGTCGTTCGCGCGGGATTCGGAATTTACTACAACAACATTCAAACGCTGCTCAACTTCCCCGAAGAACGGAATATTTCGCAGTGCAATGTGCTGATCGCGAACCCCTCGTATCCGAACCCGTACGGCGGCAAAAGTCCGACGGCGTTCTGTTCCGCCGCGGCGCCCACGGTTACCATTCTCGACCAGCATTTTGCCATGCCGTATTCGGAACAGTTCACGATCGGGTATTCGCGGGAGATCACGAAGGATTTCTCCGTGCATCTGGACGGCGTCTACATGCATACGCTCAAGGACTGGCGAACCTTTGACATGAACTATCCTGACGCCTCCGGCGCTCGCCCCAATCCGGCGTTCGCCCGCATCCTGGATCACCAGCCGATCTCGCAATACAAATACAAGGCGCTGTATGTACGCGCCGAAAAGCGCTTCGCGAAGCGCTACCAGTTCCTGGTCTCGTATTCGCTCGCGTCCAGCCGGGACGACAATCCTCAGGCGCAGATCACAAACCAAAACAACTACAACCTGGATTGGGGTCCCTCCACGATTGACCGCCGCAACGTGCTGGTAGCCAGTGGAACAGCCCAACTGCCTTGGAGAATTACGCTCGGCGCTTTCTGGCAAATCCGTTCCGCGCTTCCATTCAGCGCGTTCTCAACGATTCAAGCCGACGGGGTTACCCAATATATACCAGGCCTCTCGCGAAACCTCGGCAATCGCGACAACGCGAAGGTGCTCTCGGCGGTAAACGCCTATCGGGCAAGTCTCGCCAGCCCATTGCCGGCGATTTCTGCGTCGCAAATCGACACCAGCAGGTTCAACAGCTTTGACCTGCGTATCATGCGGCCTATTTTGGTGCGCAACGAGTGGCGCATTGAGGCGATCGGCCAGGCGTTCAACCTTTTCGGCACCACGAACCTTACTGGGGGTACCACGACCTCAGCCACTTCGGCGAATTTCGGCAAGATCCTCGGCGCCAGTAATCTGCAACAGGCCGAGCTGGCAGTGCGTATCGTTTTCTAAGCGACCGTTGCGCTTAAAACGTCAATGTGAATGTCGCGGCACAACCTTGCGCAGGTCACGATACTTCACCGCGAACTCCAGGCAAGCACCCGTGTCCAGCTGCCCCGTGTGCGCGCGATAGAGTTCCTGCCAGGGCGAATCGTTTCTCAATTCGACCGGCACAAGCCCTTCCCGGCGCAGCCGAATCTCATCGTCGGTCAGGAGCACATCAGCCCGGCGGTTGGGCATATCAACCCGGATCCGGTCGCCTGTCCGCAGGATCGCCAGGTTACCGCCCGCCGCCGCCTCCGGCGATGCATTCAGAATCGACGGACTCTCGGAGGTTCCGCTCTGGCGCCCGTCGCCGAGGCAGGGAAGCATTCCCACTCCCGCCTGGATCAGATGGCCCGGCGGGGTCATGTTCACAACCTCCGCCGACCCTGGATATCCGATCGGACCCGCGCCCCGCACCACCAGCATGCACGTCTCATCGATCTCGAGAGAGGGGTCTTCAATCCGCGCCCTGTAATCTTCCGGCCCATCGAAAACGATCGCGCGTGCCGTAAAGCATCCTTCCGCCCCCGGCTCGGAAAGATATCGCCGCCTGAAATCATCGCTGATCACCGACGTCTTCATCAACGCCGAGTCGAATAAGTTGCCGGACAGCACCAGCAGTCCGGCCTTCTCCTTCAGTGGTTCGGCGTACGTCCGTATCACGTTGTGGTCGAGGCTGCGCGAGTTCCGATAATTCTCTCCGATTGTCTTGCCTGTAACCGTCATAGCATTTGCGTGTATCTTGCCCGCCTGCATCAGCTCTCCCACCACCGCCGGAACACCGCCGGCCCGGTGATAGCCCTCACCCAGAAATGCGCCCGCGGGCGCTACATTCACCAGTAAGTGGACGGCATGGCCGATATCTTCCCAATCCTGGACGCTGAGATCGATACCGGCATGCCGCGCGATCGCGGTAACATTCGGCGGGCAGTTTGTCGATCCCCCTATTGCGGAAGTGGCCACAATCGCGTTCTCGAAGGCATCTCTCGTGAGGATGCGGCTCGGCGTTAAGTCCTCGCGCACCATCTCGACAATTCGCTTCCCCGTCTCGTACGCCATCTTGGCTCGTTCCGCGTAAGGCGCGGGGATCGTCGCGCAACCAGGCAGCGACATACCCAGCACCTCGGCCAGCGAATTCATCGAAAGCGCGGTACCCATGGTGTTGCAGTGACCCGCGCTCGGTATCGTGCGGACCACTCGATCCACCAGTTCGCTCTCCGAGATGCGGCCTTGTGCAACCAGGCGCCTCGCCTCCCATAGCACCGAGCCCGATCCCGCCAGCTTGCCGTCGATATAGCTATCCAGCATCGGGCCGCCGGAGAGCACGATCGCCGGGAGATTCGCTGTCGCCGCCGCCATCAGGCACGCTGGCGTCGTCTTGTCGCAGCCGGTCGTCAATACGACGCCATCGAATGGATAGCCGCAAAGAATCTCCACGAGTCCCAGATACGCCAGGTTGCGGTCGAGCGCTGCTGTCGGCCGCCGGCACGACTCCTGGATCGGATGAACCGGGAACTCAAAAGGTACGCCGCCGGCGTCCCGAATGCCGTCCTTTACACGGCTCGCCAGCTGGAGGTGAATCCGGTTGCATGGAGAGATGTCGCTGCCGGTTTGCGCGATCCCGATAATCGGACGCGCCGTCTGGAGTTCCTCTCGCGTGATTCCGTAATTGGTGAATCTTTCAATATAAATAGCGGTTTCGCCAGGTTCCTTTTTGTCGTTGAACCAGATCTCGCTGCGCAGCGGCTTACTAGAATTCATGATGGGAAATGAGGGCGTCTCCCGCATGATAATACAGGCCTGCCCGGTGATAGGATTGATGGCGATATGCAAATCCCACGCAGAGAGATTCTTACCACCGCTGCCGCGGCTTTCACGACGTCCCTCTTCACCGGCCGTGTGCGAGGCGCGAATGATCGCATTGCTGTCGGCTTCATCGGCCTGGGCGCAATGGGCTCCGGAAATCTTGGCTACTCCATGAAAGTGCCTGATATCGAACCGGCCGCTCTATGCGACGTCTATCAACCGCACCTGGAGCGAGCGGAAGCGGCTGCCAAAAGAGGCGGATTTCAGCCAAAAATCGTCAAGGATTTCCGCGACATCATCGCCGACAAATCGCTGGACGCGGTCTGCATTTCCACGCCGGACCACTGGCACGCATACATGATGGTAGAAGCTTGCAAGGCAGGCAAAGACGTCTACGTCGAAAAACCCGCGTGTGTCTATATCGAGGAAGGCCCCAAGATGGTGCAGGCCGCGCGCAAGTACAAACGCATCGTGCAGGCGGGCACCATGCAGCGCTCCGGCGGCTATTTCCAGAAAGCCTCCGAACCGGTACACAGCGGCATTCTGGGTGACGTCACGTTCTGCCATGCGTTTCAAAGCGGCCAGACGAAGGAAACCGGCTACGGCAACCCGCCCGATGGCGCGGAAGTCCCGCCCGGTCTCGATTGGGACATGTGGCTCGGGCCCGCTCCCAAAGTGCCCTTCAACGCGAACCGGTGGGGAGTGAAGTCGGCCACCTTTCCCACGTTCCGCTACTTTTGGGATTACGCCGGCGGTGCCATGACGGATTGGGGCGTCCACCTCATCGATCCCCTGCACCAGTGCTTCGATGAAGTAATGCCTGATAGCGTCACCGCGCTTGGCGATAAGTACTATGTCAAAGACAACGTCCAGACCCCGGACACGATGCTGGCGACGTATCATTATCCGAAGTTTCTGATGAGTTACGAAAGCCGGACCTGTAATCCGCTGCCGCTATTTGGAATGAACCAGGGCGCGGGCACTATGATTGGTGGAACAGAGGCTTCTCTGATGGTTAACCGGAGCGGCTGCTGGCTGATCCCGAACAAGGGTTCGAAGGTCGAGGAGCAAACATTCGAGAACGATACGTCAATGCGCGATATGAACGTACCGCACTGGAAGAACTGGATTGCTTGTATCAAGTCCCGCGAGAAGCCCACCAGTGAAATCGAAACATGTGTTCGATCCTCCACCGTCTGCCAGCTCGCG
>JAOAPQ010000275.1 GCA_025462965.1 Bryobacterales bacterium | reverse complement strand
TGATGCTCAACGCGCCGTATATCTCCATGGTGATCGGGATGGTGGGTACCACCATCGCCCCGTGGATGCAGTTCTATCTGCAAGCCGCCGTGGTAGAGAAAGGAATCACTGCCAAGGACTACGCGGAATCGCGGATCGAAGTAATTGTCGGCTGCATCATGACGTCGGTCATTGCATTCTTCATCATCGTGGCTTGTGCCGGCGCCATCTGGTCCGTGCACCCCCGCGACCTGGAAAACGGCGCGCAGGCAGCCGAGGGGCTGCGTCCGTTCGGGACGTACGCTGTTTTGCTTTTCGCCGCCGGTCTGCTCAACGCGTCCGTTTTCGCGGCCTGTATCCTGCCCCTTTCCACGGCCTATTCGGTCTGCGAAGGGCTCGGCTTCGAATCGGGGGTGAACAAGAGCTTTCGCGAGGCGCCCATCTTCTATTGGCTCTACACGCTGCTCATCGCCATCGGCGCGGGGGTCGTGCTGATTCCCGGTTTTCCTCTTTACCGGATGATCCTGCTGTCGCAGGTTCTGAATGGGATGCTGCTGCCTTTCGTGCTGATCTTCATGATCCTGCTGGTCAACAAGCACAGCCTCATGAAAGAATGGGTAAGTTCGGGGATCTACAACGTGTTCGGTTGGACCACGGTCGTCGTTATGATCGGGCTCACGCTGGCCTTCCTCGGTATCAGTATCCGCCAGTTTTTTGCGGGATAAATCATGGACGAACAACAATTTCACCAACGCGCCGACGAGGCTCTGGAAGACCTGAATACGGCTCTGATGGCGGCGGCCGAGAATTACGGCTTCGATGTGGATTTTCAATCGGGCGCGCTCACCATTGAGTTCGAGGAACCCCCCTCGAAGTTCGTCGTCAGCCCGAACACGCCCGTCCGGCAAATCTGGGTCTCCGCGCTCTCCCGCAGTTTCAAGCTGGATTGGGACGACGAAGCCCAGGTGTTTGTCTACCCGGAAACAGGTGAGTCCCTTCAGTTGCTCATCGGCAAAGTGATCAGCGAGCATTTGGGCGCAGACATTTTCGTCTGAAATCCCCGCGCCCGAAATGGCGGCAAAAGTGCTCGCCCGAACCCTGAGCATAAATAGAATTTCATAACATTCATAAACATGCGGGGGCGGTCTGTCCCGCGCGGTCCGAACGCGCTGGCAGACCGTGACCCCGTGGCGCCTGGTGCAACGCGCCAGATGTCCCTACGAACGCTTTTATATCAGGAGAAGTTTACATGCCGGAAGAGCCAGTTGCATTCATTGGGAAGGCGATGTTGATCAAGGGTCACGTGGTGAGTAGACAGGACTTATACGTAGACGGTGAAGTGGAAGGCACGCTCGAGGCCACGGACTGCTGCATCACAATCGGACCGAACGGGAAAGCCGATGCGGGCGCAAAGGCGCGGGAGGTAGACGTGCGGGGCACGATTACGGGCAACGTGGAATCGGCGACCCGGGTCTCCATTCGGACAGGAGGAAGCCTGATCGGGGATGTAAAAACTGCCGGCATCGTTATCGAAGACGGCGCTTATTTCAAGGGCAACATCGATATCGTGAACGGGCGCGGAGGTGAAACCGAGGCCGATGTCTGAAATCAGGAGTCAAACGCAAAGTGAAGCGTTGGGGATCCGTTACCGGTTGGGCGGTATCCTCGAAAGAACGCTGGATGGCGGCATTTACCTAACCGAAGATGGCGCTTTGGCCAAACTGCGGCGCGCCGATTCCGACGAGGCGGAAGCTCTGCTCTCGCGCTGGTCGGACATTTCGCGGCTCTCCCATCCGCACCTGGCGCAATTGTTCGAAGCCGGCCACTGTGAAATTGCGGGCGAGCGGTTCGTGTATGCGGTAATGGAGCGCGCGGAGGAGTCCCTGGCCGGGGTCCTGAATGAGCGGCCGCTCTCCCCGGACGAAACGCGGGAAATGCTGGATCCCGCGCTGGATGCTCTCTCTTATATTCACGCCAACGGCTACGTGCATTCCGGAATTCAGCCGTCGAACATCCTCGCGCTAGGCGACACGCTGAAGCTTTCGAGCGACACCCTGGTTCGCATCGGCGAGATGCCCGAACCCCGCAACCGAGGCCTTTACGATGCGCCGGAGATGGACGCCGGACGCCTCTCGCCCGCCAGCGATATCTGGTCGCTGGGCGTAACAACTCTGCAATCCCTTACGCAGCGGTTAGCCATAGGGGAGGAGGCGTTCCGCGACCTGCCTGAGCCCTTCGCGGACATTGTGCGTCACTCGCTGAAGCAGAATCCTGCGGAGCGCTGGACAACTGGCCAGATTACCGCCCGCCTTCATCGCCCTGTCCCGCAACCCGCCGAGAGGCGGCTCGAAGCCCGGCCCCAAGCCCCCGTTAGGCCCACCGTTCCCAAGTGGCCGCTCGCGCTGGGCGCTACGGCGCTCGTCGGCATAGCGGTTTTCATCTTCTCGCACAGATCGCGGCCGGTCCCTCCTCCCGCGGCGCCTCCGGTAGTTGAGCAAGCCGAGCAAGCCGGGCAAGCCGCCCCGAGACCGCTGCCTCCGCCGCCGCGAGCACCCGCGGCCTCTCCCGCTGTGGTGGAACGTCGCGCGGATCCCACCCGCGGAGATGCATGGTTTGTCGTGGTGGCCACTTACGGCCCGCGAACCGCCGCGGAGAAGCGGGCGCGGGAGATTTCGCGGCGATGGCCTCAATTTAAAGCGGAGGTCTTTCAGCCCCGCGGCGTCACGCAGCACCTGGTCGTAATCGGATCGGGTCTTTCGCAGCCCGCCGCCGATGCGCTTCGGAAGCGGGCGCGAGCGGCCGGACTCCCGCGCGATGTTTTCATTAAGAAGTTCCCGGGTTGATCGGGGGATTGATCAGGCCAGCGCCAAGACGATGGCCCCGGCGGTAATCAGTAAGCCCCCCGCCGCCTTTATCGGCGTGATACCCTCTCCCAGAAAGAGCGCCGCGAACAGGATCACAAACGCCACGCTCAGCTTGTCCACCGGAGCGACTCTCGAAGCCTGCCCCAATTGCAAAGCGCGAAAATAGCACAGCCAGGATAGCCCGGTAGCAAAGCCCGAGAGCACCAGAAACACCCAGCTATGAGGCGAAATGGCGGCAAGGCCGCCTGGCTTGCGCGTCGCTATGGCGATCGCCCACGTGAAAAGCAGGATCACCGAAGTGCGAATCGCGGTAGCCAGATTCGAATCGATCCCCGCGATCCCGATCTTCGCGAGTATAGCCGTCGCCGCCGCGAAAAGCGCGGACAGCAGCGACCAAAAAATCCAATTCATCCCAACGAAATCCAGTTCATTTGCAACAACATCCAGTCTCCTCCAACAAATCCAGTCTCATCCAACAAAATCCTCACAGACTGGATCCTATGCTCGTACGCGGCACAGGCCATCGTCTTTTGTGGCCTCTGTCGTCTTCAACCTCGACCAGGTCCCAGCCGCAACCAGCCTACCTACCCTCGCCCTTCCGCTTGATCTCAATATTCAGCCGCTTAATCTTCTGATTCAGCGTCGAAAGAGGCACGTGCAGATCGTCCGCCGCTTCCGTCTGGCTCCAGTTCGCCTGCTCCAGCCTTTCCATAATGATCCTCCGTTCGAAATCCGCGACGATCTCGAACAGAGACGCATCCGTCGGCAGCGGGTCGCTTTCGCTCCGCCGCAGCCTGATTCCGTTGGCCTGCAGCAGGTGCTCCGGGAACACGTCCAGCGGCACCAGCGGCTCGGAGGCAAGCACGACCGCGCGCTCAAGGGCATTCTCCAGTTCGCGAACATTGCCCGGCCAATTGTGGTCCATCAGCACCTGCATGGCATCCGGGGCGAACCTCAGCACGCTCTTGCCTGAAGCATCCAGATACTTCTCGTTTTCGCGGCAATACTTGGTAAAGAAGAAATCCACCAGTAGTGGGATATCTTCCTTACGGTCCCGCAGCGGCGGAAGCCCTATGTTGATCACATTCAACCGGTAATAGAGGTCCTCGCGAAACCGGCCCTCGTCCACCAGCTTGCGCAAGTCGGCGTTCGTCGCCGCGAGTATCCGCACATCCACCTTCACGGTTTCGGTGGAACCGAGCGGCGAGAATTCGCGTTCCTGGATGACGCGCAGCAGCTTCGCCTGCGTCTCCGGGCTCACCGTCCCGATCTCATCGAAGAAGATGGTCCCCTTGTTCGCGACTTCGAACGATCCCTTCTTCGTATGCGTTGCGCTCGTAAACGCACCGCGCACGTGCCCAAACAGCGTCGATTCCAGAAGATCGGTCGGCAGCGATCCGCTGTTCACCGCGACGAAGGGGAACTCGGCTCGGGGCGAACTGGTGTGAATGGCCTTCGCGATCAGTTCTTTTCCGGTGCCTGTTTCGCCGGTGACAAGGATGGTCGAGCGGCTGGCCGCCACCTGTTCCACCATGTCCATGAGCCGCAGCATCCGGTCGCTCTTTCCCACAATGTTGGGAAAGTTGTATCGCTGCTTCAGCGCCCGCTTGAGCTGCGTATTCTCATGCGTCAACCGCTGCCCGGCGATCATCCGCTCGATCTCGACCAGCAGTTTTTCGTTATCCCACGGTTTCGGGAAATAATCGTTCGCGCCTAACTTCAGCGCGCGCACCGCACCCTCTACCGACCCGTACGCCGTGATCATGAACACCGGCGTGTCGGTATCGGTTACGCGCATTTCGCGCAAGACTTCCATGCCGGATTTATCCGGCATCATCAGATCGAGCAGCACCAGATCGTAGAGCTTCGATCCTAACCGCCGTTCTCCCTCCGTCGCATTCTGCGCCAGATCGACCGAATATCCTTCGGACGTTAAGAGAAGTTCAAGTCCTTCGCGAATCTCGGATTCGTCGTCGATGACCAGAATCCGCCCCTTGCCGTTACCGTCCACCATTGATCTCTTTCCTGAAACATCGAGCTAGCTCGCCGCCCCGGCAACACTCTCGCGCGACAGGCGTTCGATTCGGACGCCTATCCTCTTCGGCACCGGCAATTCGATGCGAAAACGCGACCCTCCGGCCGGATTCGGAAAGACCTCGATCGTCCCGCCGTGCTCCTGCACTATGCCGTAGGTTACCGAAAGCCCGAGACCTGTACCCTTCCGCGCGGCCTTCGTCGTGAAGAACGGGTCGTAAATCCGGGCCAGATGTTCGGGCGCGATGCCGTGGCCCGTGTCCGTAACATCCACGCGCACCACCTTCCCGTCATTCTCTGTTACAATCTCCAGCACGCCGCCCGGCTGCATGGCGTCGCGCGCGTTCAGGATCAGGTTTGTGAAGACCTGCTGCAGTTTTCCAAAGCTCCCATCGATCGCCATGAGCAGCGGATCGAGCCGCGCCTCCACCCGTATACCCGCCGTCTTGAGCGGATGCTCGAGCAGCGAAAGCGTCTCCTGAATCACCCGGTTCAGGTTGATCTGTGCCACTTCCGTCGACGAAGTGCGCGAGAAGTTCAGCAGCGAGTTCACGATTTCGCTGGCACGGAAAGTCTGCTTCGCGATCTTGTCCAGCATGCGCGATTTTTGCTCGTCATCGGCAACCTGCTTGGCCAGCATCTGCGCGTAAGTGGAGATGACCGCGAGCGGCGTGTTCACTTCATGCGCGACACCCGCCGCCAGCAGCCCGATGCTGGTCAGTTTATCCGCCTGCACCAGCCGCCGCTCCAGTTCCGAGCGCTCGGTGATATCGTCGAAAATCACCAGCCGTCCGATCTGTTCCATTTCGCGCGAAACAAGAGGCGTAATCGCCACGTTCACAACCGCCTCGCGATTGTCCGTCCGGCGGCTGTAGGGCAGCACGATCTTATAGAGGTGATGGATCCCCTCGTCGCCGCGCGTCCGTTCCAGCTGCTCCATGAGTGAAGCGGGAAGCAGATCGGCAAGGCGGTGGCCGAGCGCGCTCTCGCGCGGGACACCGGTAAGCTGCTCCATCCGCGTATTCCAGCTCTCCACGCGGTCGGCCAGATCCGCCGCGAGAATGCCGACATTGATGGATTCCACGATGTTCTCGCTGAACTCTTTCAAACGCTCGTAGTCTTCCACCTTGCGCTGCAGGGAACGGTACAGGCTGGCATTCTCCATCGCGATTCCGACGTATCCCGAAAGCGTCATCAGCAGTTCCAGATCGTCGCTCGAAAGGAAGTCGCCGTTCTCCGTTCGGCTGACGCCGATGAATGCGATGGTCCGCCCGCGCACCGTGCACGGAAGGTAATAAGTGAGATCCAGGTCGGAAATAGTCTGCCGGACAGTCGTGGGCCAGCTCTGGGCAATGACATCCAGACGGTACCGCGTGCGCTCGAAGAAGAGATACGGGGTGGTACGCTCCCAGGTCAGGAAGCTCAGGTCGAGCGGATCGATATCGTTGACCCGCCTTCCGTTCGATCCCACCAGTCTGCGCAGCTGGTACGTTCCTCCCGGGAGGCCGTCCGACATGAAGAAGCCGATTTGCCGGATCGAAAGCGTCTGCATCAGTCGATCGGCCACGCTCGCCAGCATCTTGTCCAGATCCACTTCGCTGTTCAACTCGCGGGCGAATTCGATAAGAGTGAGCCGGTAGTCGTAGCGCTCACGGTAAAAGTATTTGTCGAGCCGCTCCTGCATCCAGTTCCGCAGCGGCTGGAAGAGGAATGCGGTCACCAGCATCACTCCCACCAGCCCGGTGTTTCCCAGGTCCTTCATGTTCTTCTGGACCAGGCTGCCAAGCGTGAACACGATCGCGTAGAAGGCCGCCAGAATGCAGAGTGTCGCCAGCGTGTATGCATAGCCGCGGCGGAAGATCACGTCCACATCCATTAACCGGTAGCGCACGATCGCATAAGCCAGCGTCAGGGGAATCAGCGGCAGCGAGAGCACGGTCATGCGCATGTATGTGCCCGGCACGCCTCCCATGATGTATGGGACCGCGTAAAAGAGAGCGAACGGGAGTAATCCGCAGAAGGTTCCGTTGCGCAGCCACTTGAGTTGCTGCCTCAAAATGGGATCTTCGGTGCGCCGGTATTCGAGCGCCAGCGTGAGCCCGCTGACCAGATAAAGCACTGTGAGCAGCGCCATCCACACCCGATCCAGATACCAGTTCAACTGGACCAGCGGCATGTTCACGCGAACCACGCCGGACGTAATGCCCACAAAAATCAGCGTGAAGACAATCCCGGGCACATAGAGAAGCGGCCCGTGCAATCTCGGCCGGAACCATCGCCGGGGCTCGGGAAAGGTAAGGCAGAAGTGCAGGAACAGCGTTGGCGCGAGCCAGCCGGCCACCACATTGCCCCAGTAAATCACCTTATCGAAATTGTTCAGTTTGCCCGTGTAATGAAAGCAGGAAAAGATGAAGGAAACCAGGCAGAACAGGAAGAAGTGGCGTGCCTTCTGGGCGCTGCCCCGTCGAAAATAAACGAACAGCCCAATGGCCAGGTAGGCCGAGCCCACCAGGTACTGGAAATCCACGGCCGAATCGTGAGCGGCTTCCCCGACGATCAACTTCGCCGTGAACTCCACTCCATTGCGCCGCACCGAGTATCCCTGCTGCCCGGTCCACGAACCGATGCCCGCCAGGATCTGCGGAACCTCCAACGCCTTCGACACGGAAGTGGAATTGATGCGAACCAGGACATCGCCGGCGCGGAGGCCGGCCTTATCTCCGCTGCCGCCCTTTCCCACCCGGTAGGCTGTTACCTCGTTAGCGCTCGCTGACTTTTTGTCGACCCAGGTAACGCCATCGTCCGCCATGCGGAACCGGTGCAGCTGTTGAAAATTCAGCACGGCGGCGACCATTGCGGCGATTGTTATCACCGTTAGCACCGCCGTGGAGACCTGAAATTTCAACTCCTGAAGCATGGGAACACATTGCCACCGTGTACAAGTGGATAGCAGTTCAACTGCCAGCCTACTACAACTGGATCCACTTGTGTTTCCAGTAACTTAACTCACAGCAGACCACAAATCTCCGCAATTCCGTAAAAACGGGCTCCCAATTGCCGTAGGACCGGTCATCGTTTTTTGCGGCCTGTCTCTCCTCGGCCTAAATACCAGCCTCCGGATACCGTTTCCGCATCCATTTTACGAACTTCTCCGGAGCTTCCATGGTCGAAAGGCGGCTTTGCCTCACCAGAGCCCAATCGTCGAACTCGTGGGTCTCTTTGATCTCACGCAAGGTGACCGGCGGGTCCAACCGCGTCACGAATTCAAACGCAACCACCACCAGTTTCGAACCCGGCGGCTCCTCGCGCGGCTCGGAAACCACCTTGGCGAGGCCCATAATGGCAGCATTCCCCATGCTGTGATAAATGAAGACCCGGTCTCCCGTGTGCATGGCCGCGATCGCCCGCAAAGCTTGCGCATTGCGCACGCCGTCCCACACTGTCCTGCGCTCTGCTTCCAGTTGGTCGATCGAGTAAGTTTCCGGATCCGTCTTCGCGAGATAGTAGGTCTGAGTCACTCTTTCCTGCTCTTACTAGAACTGTTAGCGTTTATACCATCGCCTGTTAAGATAAGGGGCGGGGGATGGCTCACTCAGCCGGATTGTCTCACAATACTGGTATATTCCTGAAAGCGGACGATAATCCTGATTGAAGCTTCTTAGAATGCGCAAAATAAATCTGCTCCTCGGTTTGGCCTTGTCCTGCTCGGTCGCGACCAAGCCACTCGTCGCGCAACCAGGCGCGGCGCCGGCCTCGCACCAGGCTTCCCCGTCAGCGCAAGAAACAACCGTTCCTCCCAAACCGGTCGCGCCTGCGGTTCAGCCACCCGATCCAGCCGCTCCCGTGCCGTCCACAGAAGCCAACCCGCCTGCGAGCGGCAAGAAGGGGTCCTCGCCGTCCCCGACCAAGCCCCCGGTCGATTCGAAGTCCGCGTTCATCATCGGTCCGGAAGATACGCTCGCGGTCCGGGTTTGGGATGAACCGAATCTCTCCGGCGCCGTCACTGTCGGTCCCGATGGGATGATTTCCCTCCAGCTGATTCACGAGGTCAAGGCTGCAGGCCTTACCCCTTCCCAGCTCGAAGCTTCGTTGACGGAGCAGTTGAAATCGTTTCGTAACAATCCTGAAGTGAGCGTCCAGGTGCTCACCGTGAGAAGCCGGAAGTATTTAATCCAGGGCGGAGTAAACCGGACCGGGACTTTCCCTCTCACCGGGCCAACCACGATGCTGGAAGCGCTCGTGAACGGCGGCGGTTTCAGAGAGTTCGCCAATCCGAAGAAGATCTATATCCTCCGCACCAAGCCCGATGGAACCACGGAGAAGTTGAAGTTCAACTATAAAGACGTGAGCCAGGGCAAACACATGGAGCAAAACATCCTGGTTCAAAACGGCGATCAGATTTTTGTTCCCGAATAGGCCCAACTTGAACCAGAGGTAGTCTTTGATGATCCCTTCGCAGCAGTACCCTACAATCTCCCGGCGAGCTCTCGATGTAGAAGATTACATCGATATTGTTCGCCGCCACACCAGCTGGATCATGGGCCCCCTCTTCGCGGGACTCGTAATCTCCTGCGTCGTCGCTTTCATGCTGCCCAATACGTACGTGTCCAGCGCGGTATTGCGCATCTCCCCGGCGCAGGTCTCCGAAACGCTGATTCCGTCCACCGTCAGCCAGCAGATGAACGAGCGCATCGCCCAGATGCAGCAGCAGATCCTCAGCCGTACCAGCCTTTCCGATCTGATCCAGAATCCTACGTTGAACCTCTACCGCCGCGAGCGCGATTCCCAGCCTCTCGAAGACGTGATCGAAAGGATGCGGTCTCAGGACATCAGAATCAACATCGTCAACCTGCCGGGGCAGGGAAGCCGGCCCGCGTCCGCGTTTTCGATTTCCTATGCTTATAACAACCGCTTCAAGGCGCAGCTTGTAGTCCAGGCCCTGATTACGAAATTCATGGAGTCCATGGTCAACGTGCAGCGGGACCAGGGGAAGGTGACAGCGGATTTTCTTACGGACGAAATCGCCAAGGCCCGGACCGAATTGAATCGCCTGGACACCGAAATCACGCAGTTCCGGGTCCAGAATGCCGGGCATCTTCCGGAAGAGCTGCAAGTAAACATGCAGGCGCTCAACGGTCTCCAGATGCAGGTCTCCGCCGTCAACCAGGGGATCCAGCGGAATGCTGAAGACAAGATGACGCTCGAGACCAATCTCAACACCTTGAAGATGCAGCGCGACATCTCGAACGAGATGAACAATACGTCGGCCGAATCCACTGTTTCAAGGGTGCACAACGAGCGCCTGGCGTTCCTCAACCGTGAGATCGGCGACCTGGAAGCCAGGTTCACGCAACTGCAGGCTCTCTACACGGAAAAGCATCCCTATATCCGCGACGCCAGGACCCAACTCCAGATCAAAAAGGCCGAACGCGATCAGCTGCAGGCCAAGGAGGATCAGGAAGCGGCCAAGCCCAAACCTCCACCTAAGGTCAACACGAATCCCCTGGTGGCCCAGCGCGTGAGCGAGATCCAGGGGGCGATCGATATGGTTCAGACGCAACTCCGGAACAAGGAGAACGAGCGCCTCACACTGCTGAAGAATCTGGACCAGCTCAACAAGACGATCGCCACTTACCAGAGCCGGATCGCTCTGGTTCCGGCGAACCAGCAGAAGTATATCGCGCTGGCGCGTGAACACGAGCTTGTCCAGCAGCATTACTTGGAGCTGCAGCGCACGGAATCCAAGGCGACCACTTTCGACGATGTCGGCAAGCATAAGGCCGGCGAAAATCTCGAGGTGCTCGACAATGCCTCGCTCCCCGAAGCCCCCACGGCGCCGAATCGCTGGCTCATCACGGGCATCGGCGTCGGCCTTGGAGTCGTGGTGGGCATCTTCCTCACGGGAATTAAAGAGATGAAGGATACCTCTCTCAAGAATTTGAAGGACGTTCGCGCCTACACCAATCTTCCGATTCTGAGCAGTATCCCTCTCCTGGAGAATGACCTGCTCGAACGACGCAAACGCCGTCTCTCCTATGTCGGCTGGTCCGCTGCCGTCATTCTCGGAATTGTTGCCATGAGCGGTTCCATGTACTACCACTTCTACGTCCTGACAAGTTAAGCATAAAGAAAAAGAGCCAATCATGAGCCGAGTACACGATGCGTTGCGGAGGGCCGAACAGATGGGCCAGGTGGATTTTCGGACAACTCCCGAAGATCTCCAGGGCCCGAACGGTATTCCTCCGGATCCTGTAAGCGTTGTCTTGGAGGAACCCGCCGCGTATCTCGACCTCTCAGTGAATGGGCGCTCGGCTATCCCGCAGCAAATCGAGATCGAAGGATTTTTGGAAAAAGTCCAGGAGATCCCATTCCAGGTCGCGCCCGAGTCTCACCTGATCGATCTGGATCGCCTGAATGAAATGCCCGGTGAAGAATTCCGCAGTCTTCGCACGCGGCTGAACCACATCCAGGGCCAGCAGAATATCCATTCCGTCGTCGTCACGAGCGCATCGCCCGCGGAAGGGAAAACCTTCACGGCGGCGAACCTCGCCATGGCGCAGGCGCAGCTAGCGGAAAACGCGGTCTTGCTCGCCGATTTCGATCTCCGCCGTCCCGTGATCCACAATCTCCTTCAGGCCGAGCGAAGCCCGGGCCTCTCGGACTACCTCCTGAACGGCGTGCCGCTCGAAGATACCATCAAACGGATCGGTACCACCAATCTCTATTTCATGCCCGCCGGAAGCCCGGTCAAGAATCCCCTGGAGCTCCTGAACCTCCGCCAGGTCAAGACGCTGGTCCAGACGCTGCCGCGCATCTTCAACTGGGTGATCATCGATACCCCGCCGCTGCTCTTCTCGGCCGACGCAAATCTGATGTCGACACTTACGGATGGCACGCTGATGGTCGTCCGCATCGGCGCCACCACCTATGACAATGTCATCCGCGCCATGCAGTCGCTCTGCGAGAACAACGTGATCGGCATTGTCGCCAACGGAGCGCGGGCCTCGGAACTCTACAGCAAGTACACCTACTACTATTCGAAGCAGGATTAGTCTGATTCCGGGCGCGCACACATACGATCTTTCCCAGCCCTACTTCCTGGGAATGCCGCATCACCCGAACCATCCGCCGTTCCTCTTTTCCCTGACGAAGAAGCACGGCGATTATATGCACCCGTCCGGCATGAGCTCCGCTGCCGACAGCATCGCCATGAGCGGCCACACCGGCACGCACATCGACGCGCTCTGCCACTTCTCCTGCAACGGGAGACTCTTCAACGGCATATCTGTTGTGGATGCCCAGTCCTGGGATAAAGGCGTCTCGGCGTTATCGGTTGACTCTATCGAGCCCATCGTTCGCCGCGGCGTTCTGCTCGATATTGCCGGCGTGATGCGGATGGAAACACTGCCCTCCGATTTCATCGTCACGCCCGCCCATCTCGACAACGCCGCCGCTCTTCAGAAGATCGACATTCAACCTGGCGACGTCGTCCTGCTCCGCACCGGGTGGGCGCGCTTCTGGCGCAGCGCGAAAGACTACCTCACGGGACTGCACTGCCCGGGCCCGGCGATCGAAGGCGCGCGATGGCTCAGTTCCCGCGGAGTCTTCGCGGTCGGCGCCGATACCCTCGTGTTCGAGCACCAGCCGGACACCGCTATGCCCGTGCATGTGCATCTCCTGGTCGAAAGCGGCATCCATATAGTGGAGAACCTGAACCTGGAACAGCTTGCGTCCGACCGTCTCTACACCTTCACGTTTGTCGCCGCCCCCTTGCGGATCGAAGGGGGAACCGGTGCTCCGGTGCGGCCGCTCGCCTTTCCCCTATGACGGATGACGGACCCGCAAGCTCTTCTAATCGTTTCATTCGGCGGACCGGAAAAAGCCGATGATGTGCTCCCGTTCCTGGAGAATGTCCTCCGCGGCCGTAACGTCCCGCGCGAACGCCTTCTCGCCGTCGC
>JAOAPQ010000266.1 GCA_025462965.1 Bryobacterales bacterium | reverse complement strand
TCGCGATCCAGGATATTTGTTGCGGTCAGCAAGAGCTCGGTTTCGTCCAGCCACGATGCATTGGAGATGCCAACTCTGTAGGAGGCCTGCGTATCGAGGGTGATCCACGAGGCGATGTTTCGATCCTTACCATTTCTTGCGAACGTTGAGACTCCACAGCCGGCCCACAAGATCGCCATTCGACGGGTCATAACCGATCCCCATCGGATTATTAACGAACGGAGTCGCTCGATTGAGGACATTCCGCACATCGACGGAGAGTCTTGCCCCGCCGAGCGAGCCACCATTGGGTGCATGAAATTGATAGGACAACTTCAGATCTGCCGTCGTGAACGACGCGATGCTGCGATTTGGCTGACTCGATGTATCCCGATAGCCGTTGGTGAAATTCACGGCGGTGACGACTTCGAAATCGCGTCGTTCCCACGCCACAATGCCTCGTGCGCGAGTATTTACTGGTTTTCCGATCGTGTTGAGGGTGCTGAGCATGGGTGAGTCTCTCGTTTGTGCCTCGGCATACCGAAGAAGGTAGGTCTCGTTGAGCAGTGCCCTGAGCTCTCCAAATGACCCGGTAACGTCGTATCTGGCGAGTACATCGATTCCTGAAGTCTTCACGAGAGCGATATTTTGCAGCCGGAGGTCAGCGATGGCTCCGACGTCCGCGTTGAGACAATCGATCGGATTGCCCGTAAGCGTTCCGCGGTTGCAGACGCTGTCCCGCTCCGCAGCGGTTGGGTTGCGTTTGACGACACTCTGATATGCTGGATTTTCCAGAAGGTCCGCCGTCGGCTTGACGTCCTGAATCCGGTTTCTGAACAACACGTCGAAGTACGTGAGAGAGACGGAGAGATTCTGGATCAAGTCGGGACCGATATCCGCTCCCACCGCCCAACTTCGGGCTCTTTCCGCATGTAAGTCTTTGTTATTACCAAACCAGAGAAGTGTTGGTCTGCTGCCCGATGGTGACGAGGGATCTGGAAGTGCGATGAGCTGAATTCCGTTGTCCGATTCCACGAGGTCCGCCATATTCGGCGCCTTGAAGGAATCCGCGACGCTCGCGCGTAGCGACAGTCCGCCTAACGGCGACCACACAATGCCCATCTTTGGCGCGACTGCACGGCCGAAGTCGTTGAAATTCTCAACCCGGACCGCAAGGTCGAGCTCCAACCGCTGAAGACCAGTGATGCGATTGTCATACTCCCCATTCTCATCAAATCCGACAATCGGAATCCTGAGCTCGCCGAACGCGGCAGTGACACCTCGAGCTACATTGGTCGGAGTGTCGGTCGCCATCGTGCCTGTCGTAGTTGTGCTATTCAGTGTCTGCCCTCGATAGTCGCCAGCCGCAATGAGCTTCAGATCTCCGCCAGGCAGGCGCAGGAGGGGGCCATCTAGCTGGATGTTCAAAAGCTTCAACACCGAGTTTGTCCTGAACTCAGGCTGAGCCGCGATGTGCGCGAGGGTCGCGGGATTCGTAAACGAGCCGTCACCGAATGGGTTGAAGGCCGTTGTGCGTTCTGGATCGGTAAGCGCTGACTCGAGGCGTGCGAAGTCTGCCAGGCCAGATAGCCTTTGACTCTCTTTTTCGAATGCATACCCGAGGTAGCCAGTCAGATTCCATTGGCCGAACGCATAGTTGGCTCCAACAGTGATATTTCCCGTCTGAATTTCTCCGTCGAGGCGCATGGGACCGAGGTCGGAACCAAATCCGTACAGCACGGTGTAGGGTCCGGTGCTGTCTGCAGGGGGAACAAAGAAGGGATTGCCCGCAACTGGCAGCAGGGCCGTGAGTTGCCCTGAGTTGGCAAAAACGTTTCGGACAGAAAAGAGACCATCGACAAAAAGTTTAGTACCTGAATCGAACCGGTTTCGAAGGCTGAAAAATACACTCTCACGCCGCTGCCTCGGGAGAATGGTGGTCCCTGCGTGTGGGTTATATAGGTTCGCGGTTCCAGGTACCAGGTCTGCAGCTGTCAGGGACGATCCATTCTGCCTGTGCGGAATAGCCCAAGTCTGGCTTCCATTCGAAATCGTACCCGGGTTTCCCGATGGCACGTCGAAGTTGCTGCCCCCGAATGGACTCAAATCGCTGGTGGCCAATCGGCGGTCATCCGCCCACAACGCATCCCGCATATAGTACTCGAATGACGCCAGGACATGCCCGTTGTCCCAATGAATCCCGGTCAGTTGGCTGAGCATTCGCTCCTTCAACCTACCGTTGGTAATGCCTCCGAACTGACCTTGAGTTTCTCCTCCCTTGAAGTCCTCACGCATTATGAAGTTTACGACGCCGCCGATCGCATCGGCGCCGTAGAGTGCGGATGCTCCATCCGGCTGTACTTCGACTCTTTCAACGGCAGCTAAGGGAATGCTCGATATGTCGGCAAACAAGGCTTGGGTGCCACTGGGAGCGAGCCGCCGACCGTTGATGAGAACGAGTGTCGCGCCGGCGCCCAGTCCGCGAAGGTTAACGCCGCGGCCCCTTCCTGAGTTGGTGAGAGATTCCCGCCCGCTGTCTAGGGTGTCCTCCCGGGGCCCGCCGCCAAAATCCTGCGGTAGCGAATTCAGGAAGTCCTGTACCGTTACGAATCCCGTCCGCTCGATGTCCAGTCGATCCAGGACGATGACTTCACTGCCTTGCGGCGGAATTCCTCCGGTCCGCCAGGTATCTATAATGATTTGATTCAGTTTGGCATTTAGCGACTTTGAGCGCTGGTTGCGCAGCGGGCCATTCTGGGACGGCTTCCGTGGCCGCAAATCCCGGCGGTGCGGCCGCGCAGATTCGATCGGCACTACCGCCAGGTTCTGGTTATCCGTGATCGTATACGTAAATCCGGTCCGATCGAGGAGTCGAGACAACGCTCCGGGCCCATCGTACACACCATTTACTGGGCTAGTTATGTGACCTCTGACCAGCTCAGGATCGTACGTCACATCGCCACCCGTCCATTGCTTGCTAAAGTCAGCCAAGGCCGCCACGGCATCTTTTGCTGCGATGTGAAATTCCGCGCGGACGGTCTCGTTCGCCGAAATAGCGTGCGGACAACCTACCGCCAACATCATTGTCAGGAATTTGATCGCAGATCGGCGTTGGTATTTGTTAAGCGAGCTCATCGGATGACCTTTCCGACTATCGTCGTCTCATACACCTGACGATTGAGACGCGTTTTTCCGTATTGCGGTATGGCGGGAAAATATTTTCGCCGGGTGTATCAAAATCGGCGGCCCCGAGCGTCTCTATCTATCGTAACCAGCTAAACCCAGAGAGCTTCGTGATGGGAGATCGGCAGTGGCTCGAAACCGTAGATGTGCAGAAAGTTCGCCAGGTGTTCTTCAACTATTTCCTTGCGTTGGTGCGCAATCGCGCAGACGCGGAGGATTTGACCCAGATGGCGCTCGAGAAATTGCTGAGTGCTCCAGAAGAAACGAGAGTTCGACACTTCAAGGCCTATGTGTGGAAGACCGTCAAGAATGTGCTGATGGATTTCTTCCGCGCGAAGGAGCGTGAGGACACTTTGAGGGAACGTCTCGAAACGGAAGCGATGCTTAGCGAGGCAGCTGAATTCGCTAAGGATGTTCTTACCGGGGAGATGCATGCCGTGGATCAGTTGAATTTCCTGAAGAACCATATGAGGGAATGCTGGTGGCTTGGTTTATGTCTGCGCGTGAGGGACGGTCTTTCAGATCAAGAAATTGCCAGGCGGCTCGGGGTGAGCGAGCCCGCCGTGAGGAAGTATTTGTTCAAGGCGCGCGCTGTTATTAATCAACTAGTCAGGAGTCACTGATATGAGTGCATTGAGCAGGAAGCGTGATGCAGTTGCCGACGAGGCCGTGACCTGGTTGCATCGGCTCGAGAAGGGTTGTTCGGACGAATGCAGGGCTGATTTCGTCCGGTGGTTCAAACAATCAGCTTTGCACCGGGAGCAGCTTTTGATCACGTCCGGATTGCGCGAAGGGCTCAAGCGGCTCGATGCGCAATCGGAAATAGCGAATGCGACAGGCGGTGAGGGTATGCGGGCTTGGAAGAGTGCAGGGAGGCAACGCGCATGGCTTCGCCCTTCAGGCGTAGCACTTGGTGTGTTTGTTGTTCTGGTGACGCTCGCGTTCACGCTGGTCGATCGGTTGACGACAACTCACGATCTGCTCGTTCCGCCGTCGGAAGCGGGCCAACAGATCATTCTGCGGGATGGGTCAACCATCCAGCTCAACACCCCTGCACGAGCGGAGATGGTGACTTCTCGCCGTTCTCGCGAGCTTCGTCTGTACGAGGGTGAAGCGCGGATTTCGGTTTCCCGGAATCCGGCGCGCCCATTCAGCTTGGTTAGCGGGCCGTTCGTGGTGCACGACATGGGAACGCAGTTCGTCGCGCGCTCCCAGGGCACCGGCATCCGGGTTTTGGTACTCGACGGTAGCGTCAGATTGACAGTCGCGTGTCGTTCGGCGGCAGCGGCCTCAGCGAAGAGTACGCAGGCTGTGCTGGTTCATCGACAACAAGAGGTGAGCGTGCCGGACGATCGCTGCTCTTCGCAGTCGTTTGCGAGAACGCTGGAGGAGCGTGAGATCGATCAGAAGACCGCGTGGACGCTCGGTCGATTCCATTTCGACGGCGATCGCTTGGCGGAAGTTGTGGAACGCTTTAATCGCTATAACGCTGTTCAACTCAAGGTCGATCCAGCAGTGGGCGACCGTCGAGTATCTGGTCACTTCCTGGCCACGGATCCGGAAGGGTTTGTTCGCAACATTGAAAAGTCGCTTGGAGTAAAGATATCGGCCGCTTCACCGGGAGTTCCGCAATCCGACGTCATCTACCTCATCGATTCCTACTCCCGGCCGGATCTGCAAAATTGAAGCGGTGCAGCATAACTATACGGAAACGAGTGCTACGCCTTGCATGAATGGTTGGCTTATCGACGCTTGACGTGCACGGCGCGGAAGCGCAGCGTGAGCTGGCTGTCCGATCCGCAGTATGTGTTGAACCGAGACTGACAAGGAGTACGTCCTCTTAATGAGCTGCGTTCGGTTCGAATCAAGGCAAGGAGCCGATCATGGAAACGCTTGAAGCGGACGTCGAGCTGATCGATTGTGGGCAGGCATCGAAGAAAACTCACGGCCTGCCACATTTGGTTATGGTGGAGAACGGATTCCCACCGTTTAACACTATTTGGTTCCATTTATGATTGATTGAAGTACTGGCCGGGGGTCTTGTCGCGTTCCGCCCTCGGCGGGCCGCGGCGATTCCCCGGCCGGGTTTCCGGATGGAAAATTCCATATCTGCGTAACGGACCGCTAATCGCCGTACGTCTTGCTAGTTATGCAGTGTTATGTTTTGACTTCATGGGCCTTCACAAAATGTTCACACTAGCGACTAAATACATCGGTTGTACAGCAATTGCTGCTCTTGCACTACTGTATGTTGAGTCCAAAGACTGGAGGAACAACGCGCGTCCCACGTGGACCGATTATTCGACGGCGGTTGGAGAGCTGCGCCACCTCGTTCTGCAGGATGGCAGCCAGGTCGATCTGAATACAGGAACTGAAATCCGCACGCGTGTTGACGCGGATAGGCGCGAGGTGATCCTCACTCGTGGCGAAGCGCGTTTTCGTGTTCAGCGCAGCGAGGGGGCTCCGATCTTCGTTTCAGCGGGCACTGCCAAAGTGAAGGCGGCAGGAACGGAATTTTCGATCCGCCTGGTCAACAGCGCACAGGTCGATGTTCTCGTTGAAGAGGGCCGTGTCGACATCAGCGTCCCAGCCCATCAAGCGAGATTCCCAGATATGCTGGCGTCTACTCTTTCGCTGTCTGTGTCCGCCGGCGAGTCGATCTCCTTGAGGTCCAACGACGTATACGCGAGGGAGACACTCTCTCCGCCCGCTCTGAAGCGCAGAACGGCCTGGACCGATGGCTGGATCTGGTTCTCCAAAGACCCCCTTCCCGAGGCGGTGGCCGAGCTCAACCGGTATCACCGCGAGCAGCTCGTGTTGGTGGACCCGGCCCTGGCCAGACTCGAGATCGGCGGCCGTTTTCGCAGCACCGATCTGGACAGCTTCATTGCCACCCTCGAGCACTCTTTCGATGTCCGCGCGGGGTCCTCGGCTGTCCGCGAGACAGGAGCCGCTACGATCTACCTGGCCGCAAGGTGTCGGCGAGCACAGCAGCAATGCAATTGGCCCATG
>JAOAPQ010000243.1 GCA_025462965.1 Bryobacterales bacterium | reverse complement strand
CGACAGCCTGCGCAAGAGTTACGAGTATTTGCGCAAGGTTCAAGTTTAGGTACCGGGCAGGTTTGAGCCCCGGTCGCGCGAGTGAACGACGCGGTCGAGGATCGCGTCCCACATTCGTAATCGCGCTTCCAGAGCGTTCTTCGCCGCACTCGTTGCCTCCGCCCAACGATTATCGTCATCCCCACAAAGGTCTTCGAGCATCCTGAGCGCCATCGGACCGTGACTCTCACCGTCTACTTCGATGTGGCGTTCGAGATAGTGTTCAAACACCGCGAGGCCCTCGAATCCAGAGCGCAGATCATGAACGATCCCGCGGAACATAGCGGGAATCAAGTCCTCTCGACCGAATGTAAACGCGGCCGCCGTGATGTGCGGCTTGTCAGGTCGGATTGTGTCAAATGTACTCCGAATAAACACCTGTGCCTCTTCAGGAACGTCTGAACCCGACAAGGCTTCCGCCAGAGTCGCCCCCTGCTGCAACTTTCCAATCAGTCGGTTGATAGGACCCGTGTCGGCGCCGGCCTCGCGCATGGCGCCCAGGTAAACTTCGAAGTGGCTCAGATGACCATCTTCATAGGTGTCGCTTTCCTCCCCCAGCACGATTTCGTTGATCAGCCGGCACGAGTTTGGGTACGGACTGGGTAGCCAGGGAACAGACACCGAGGTCAGACAGTGCTGCAAGGATTTCAGCAGTGACATGAAATCCCAAACCGCGAAGATATGGGCCTGCATAAAGAGCCGCAAATCCATTACGGTCCTGATTTCCCGATAGAGGACGTGCCGCTCGATCTGACCTCGAATTGTGAGGGTGGAATCGCGCAGCTGATTCAGACGACTGGCTGTCGTGAGCATGGATGGGATGGCGTGGGCGCTAAATAACTCGTGCTGTGCACGCCAGATTTTGCGGGCTATGAATCTCTTAATTTTATCAACATCACCTCGGCAACAACTCCACGTTCTTTTTCTCCGCCCCGGTAGGCAGCCAGGAAAACCACTGCCTGCCTACTTGCACGGTCGCGTCCCGGTATCCGTTGGCCTTGACGATCAGTTTGTGCGGCTCGGCCATGGTCATCAGCGAGAACGAGCCGCTCGCATCCGCGTTTGTTTGAAAAAACTGCGGGCCGCTCGTGATCTCGGTCGTGATCGAAGCCCAGGGAACGGGCTGATGCGTTACGCCATCGGTCACGATGCCCGCCACTTCGTAACTCGGCGCGCCGCCGCCCTGCACCCGCGAAGCTCCGTACTTCACCGCGGAACCGGACCACCAAAGCGCGGCCGCCACGAAAAGGATCAGACCAGCGAAGGCCAAGCCCCACTTCAGCAGCAGACCCCGCTGCAACTGGCGATCTTCCAGCCGCTCCCGGTCAAACTCCGTCATCGCTAGATCACGACAACATGGACCTCGCCCGGTCCATGAACGCCGCGCACAAGGTTTTGTTCGATATCCCCAGTGCGGCTTGGTCCCGTGATGAGCACCATGGAACTGGTGCGGTCCGCGGGCTTCGGGAGAATCGTGAGCAGCTCGTCCAGCCCGGTGAGGATGCGTCCGGCCGGAACGATGGCGATGTGCGCGGGAGGCAGGAGTGAGATCATGCGCGCCTCTTCCAGGCTCGAAAGCATCACGAGCGTGCCGGTATCCGCGAGAGCGTAATCCGCGCTGGTGATGCCGCAGCCGGCGCCGGCGCAGACGGCGCGCAATTCCTCGCGGTCCGTGATGCCGGTCCGGACGTTCGCCAGTCCGGTGATGCCGCACTCGCGCAGAAAAGGCGCGTTTGATGCTACCGCCGTGCGGCCGTTCATCGCGCGTGCGACGTATTCGCGCGCATCCGCAGCGGAACAGGCGTGGTGCGTGTTGGCCGCCAGCACGCCTGCGCAGCGAAGAAGGCTGGCAATCCGCTCCTGCGCCTCGCATGCTCGGATCGCGAGAAGAACCGGCGGCGCCGGTTCCAGCGGCTTGCGGCCCAACCCGGCCCGCACGGCATTCAGAATGTCCTGGCGCGCGCTCATCCCCGCTCCTTCCACAACTGCCGGAAGCTCTTAGCCGGCATCGCGGGCAGGTCCCGTTGGCTTCGCCATGCTCGCAGCGGGCCAATATTCAGCAAGGGAGCAAGCCGGGAAAATCTGCCCATAAGCGCGTAGGCTTTCGGATGGCACATCAACCATGCGAATGCATGGAAGCCGAGCCGTTCGAGCCAGTCCGATTTCGCCTTCCCCGGGCCCTCCTTCACCCCCGCCCGCAGATCGAGCAGCACTTTCGGTATGTCGATTTTGACCGGGCACACCTCCGCGCAGGCGCCGCAGAGGCTGGAGGCGAATGGCAGCGCCGGCGTGTGCTGGATGCCCAAAAACTGCGGCGTGATGATGGCCCCGATGGGTCCGGAGTAGATCCACGGGAAGCTGTGACCACCGATCTTCCGGTACACCGGGCAAATATTCAGGCACGCCCCGCACCGGATGCAATAGAGCGATTCGCGCTTATCGGGGTCCGCCAGGAGCTTCGTCCGGCCGTTATCGAGCAGCACCAGATAGAATTCGTCCGGCCCATCAATTTCGCCCTCGCGGCGCGCACCCGAAAGAAACGAAGTGTAAACGGTGAGCGGCTGGCCGGTCGCGCTGCGGCCCAGCAGTTTCAGGAAGACCCCCAAATCCTGCGCGCGAGGAATGATTTTTTCAATGCCCGCGACCGCGATGTGGATCTTCGGTGCGGTAGTTGTCAGCCGCGCGTTGCCTTCGTTTTCAACGAGGACCACCGCGCCCGAATCGGCGATGAGGAAGTTCGCTCCCGTGATGCCGATGTCCGCCGCAAGGAACTTCTCGCGCAGCACGGAGCGCGCGATCATGGTCTGCTTCTCGATCACCGTTTCGTTCGGGATGCCCAATTTTTCCTGGAAGATATCCGCGACGTCGTAGCGGGTTAAATGCAGGGCGGGGGCGACGATATGATACGGACGCTCGCCACGCAACTGGATGATATATTCGCCCAGGTCGGTTTCAACGGCTTCCAGACCGTGATGCTCCAGCCGTTCGTTGAGATCGATCTCCTCGGTAGTCATCGATTTCGATTTGACGATGAGCCGCGCCTGCCGGCGCTTCGCGAGGTCCAGAACGAAATCGGAAACTTCGGCGGCGTCCCGGCACCAGATCACCTGCCCTCCGTGCGCTTGGACGTTGGCCTCGAGCTGTTCCAGGTAATGGTCCAGATGCTCGATTGTGTGCTTCTTGAGCGCGTTCGCATGCGAGCGCAACTCCTGATATTCCGGCAGGCGCTCCTCGGCGACCGCGTGCTTGCGATGCTCTACAAGCCTGCCGGTCCCGGCGTAGAGAGCAAGTTGCAGCTTTTGGTTTCCGAGCGTCTGCGAGATCTTTTCGTTAAACGCAGTGGGCATGGTTAGCGGCTCGCCAGGACCTCCGCCAGGTGCATGGTGCGCACCGGTAGGCCGGCGCGCGAAATAGCGCCCTGCAATTGCATGAGGCAGCTGGAATCGATGGAGACCACGGTGCTGGCGCCGGTCTTCAGGATGGATTCGATCTTGGTCCGCGCCATGCCGCCGGAGACACCGGGGAACTTTACCGAGAACGTTCCACCGAAGCCGCAGCACTCTTCAGCGGCATCCATTTCACGCAACTCCAGTCCCGCGACGCCGCGCAACAGACGCCGGGGTCCTTCTTTGATTTTCAAATCGCGCAGAGCGTGGCAGCTATCGTGATAGGTCACCACCTGGTCGAACCGCGCGCCGAAGTCTTCCGCTTGCGCGACCTCCGTAAGAAAGGACGAGAATTCGAATGTCTTTGGCGCCATGGCCTCCGCGCGCGCACGGAGCACCGGATCGTGGGGAAAGAGTTCCGCGAAATGGTGCGACACCATGGAGGTGCAGGATCCCGAGGCCGCGACGATATAATCTGCCCCCTCGAAGACATCGAGGAAGTGGCGGGCAACGCGCCTGGCATCTTCGCGGTAGCCGCTGTTGAACGCAGGCTGACCGCAGCAGGTCTGTGCTTCGGGGAAATCCACCGCGTATCCGAGCCGCTCCAGCACCCCGGCCATCGCCATCCCGACGTTTGGAAATACCTGATCGACCACGCATGTAACGAACAAGGAGACCCGGGCTGACATCAAGGGGAAATGGTATCACTTACAATAAAGTCAGATGATTCT
>JAOAPQ010000229.1 GCA_025462965.1 Bryobacterales bacterium | reverse complement strand
CGGCACCACCGCGTCAAGCATCCCATGTTTCACCAGAAATTCGCTGAGCTGGAAACCTTCGGGAAGCTTCTGCCGGATGGTCTGCTCGATGACGCGCGGGCCCGCGAAGCCGATGAGCGCGCCTGGCTCCGCAATGTTGAGATCTCCCAGCATGGCAAGACTTGCCGTGACGCCGCCGGTGGTGGGGTCGGTCAGGACGCTGATATAAGGTATGCGCGATTCGTCCAGACGCATGAGCGCGGCGGAAATTTTGGCCATCTGCATGAGGCTGATGGCTCCTTCCTGCATGCGCGCTCCTCCGGAGGCGGAAACGACGATGAGCGGTGCGCTCTCCGCGATGCTGCGCTCGATCGCGCGGGTGATACGCTCTCCCATGACAGAGCCCATGGATCCGCCGATGAACTTCGGTTCCATGGCGCAGATGTTGACTTTACGACTATCGAGCTTGCCGCGGGCAGAGATGAGCGCGTCGGTCATTGAAGTGGCCGCCTGCATGGAAGCGAGGCGCTCGCTGTACGGCTTGTTGTCGACGAATGAAAGCGGATCGGAGGAGCGGAGCTCGGCATCAAGCTCTTCGTACTCGCTGTTATCGAAGAGGATGTTGAGGCGGGAGCGGGCGTCGAGACGGAAATGAGCGCCGCAACGGGGGCAGACGGAGTGGGTCGCTTCCAGGTCCTTCTTCCAGATAATTTCCCGGCAGCCTTCACACTTTTGCCAAAGCCCTTCGGTGCGGACGGTCTTCTCGCCGTCCTCGGGCTTTGGTTTCTTGTCGGGTTGGTTGTCGTCTCTCTTGAACCAGGACATTGGCGAATCTCAACGTTATCGCGGGTAGGGATGGCCCCGCAAGATAGCGAAAGCGCGGTAGATCTGTTCCGTAAGCATGGCCCTCGCTAACTCATGGGGGAAGGTCATCCGCGAGAGGGAGAGGAGCAGGTCGGCCTGTTCGTGCCAGCCTTGAGGAAGGCCATCGTGGCCTCCGACGAGAAAGACAAGGTCGCGGCCGGTCATTTCCGCCTTTTCGAAAACCGCGGCGAACTCGTGGGAATCCATCTGCCGGCCGGAAGGATCGAGGAAAATTTTTTGGGCGGTGGGGTGTTTGGCTCGCAGGTCGGTCTTTTCCGGGCGGATCTCGGTCATCTGTGTAGTTGCGTAGTGCGATACGCGACCGAGGAATTCTTCAGCGATACGGTTGGCGTTGGCGTCTTTAGGCTTTCCGATGTAATAGATAAAAATTTTCAATGGTCGGCCGGCGGGATGGGAACATCCTTCGCCGCGCGCCAGAGACGCTCCAGGTCATAGTACTCACGGGACTTCGGCGAGAAGACATGCACCAGGAAATCACCGTAGTCGGAAAGTATCCATTCGGCCTGATCGTGCCCTTCGAGGCTGACCGGCATTTCGCCGATCTCCTTGAGTTTAAGGCCGATTTCCTCGCTGATGGCCTGAACCTGTTTCGGGTTGTTGCCGGTGCAGATCACGAAGTGATCCGTGAACGACGTGATGCCGGTAAGGTCAAGAACCTTGATGTCTTTCGCTTGCTTGGATTCGGCGGCGCGTACCGCAACAAGCCATGACGGCTCTGGTGCTGCTACCGCCTTTTTACGTGGTGAACTGCTCGCCGTCTCAGGCGCGTGGATTTTCCCCAGAAACGCTCTCCTAACCGCTATCGTACACTATTAAAGAGAGCCTTGAACCCGAGATTGCTATTAGCGGCCGTCGCTACGGCAACGGTTTTGTGCGCTCAAACTCCCCCGAGTTCGCCTGCCCTATCGCCTGCTCCCAAACAAACCGGCCCGGCGTCGGCCGATCTGGCACTGGAGGATCCTTCGGTGTTGCGCGCGCGGATGAAAGTGGACCGCGTGCGGCTCATGGTCGGGAACGGGACGCTTCCGAAAATGAAGCTGGACGAAGCCGAGGCCGACCTCGCCGACGCAATGGATGAGGCGCTGCTGACGCGCGCCCTTTACGGGAAAGATCTGACGGTCGAGCAGGCGGCGGAAACGGTCGCTGCTGCCAAACGGCGGTTGGACCGCAGGAAGAAGATCGCGGACGAGCAGAAGAAGTTGGTGGATATGGGCGTGATCGCGAAGACGGAGATGACGGCTTCGGTCGACGACGTGGGTCGCGCTCAGAAGGAATATGACTGGGCTGTGACGCGGACGGAGCTCGTGCGCCAGATCGAAGCGATGGCGGCAAACGAGGCGGAGCTGATGCGTCAGCTTTCGACGCTGTCTCCGATGGAATCACGCAAGATCGCGGAGTATTACCCGGGCAAGGGGTCGTTCTCGCCGGCGGATTTGCATCGCGTGGAAGTGGCGTTCGCAGGGCGGTTCGGTAAGCCTCTCCCGATTAGCGCCAATGGCGAGAGCGCGGTGCATCGGTCGCTCGGGTTCGACCACCGCGGACGGGTGGATGTGGCGCTGACTCCCGACCAGCCTGAAGGCGTGTGGTTGCGGCATTTTTTGACGGCCAACCACCTCCCGTTCTTTGCCTTCCGCCGCGCGATTGCTCACCAGGCGACGGGTGCGCATATCCATATGGGGCCGCCGAGTACGCGGTATGTGGCCAGCGCAATGAATTCGGGCGGTTAAAGACGGCTCGGAAGCAAATACCCGCGATTTGAATTTCGATTAGGGGAGCGCGTGGAAAATCGAGTACCCTAATTGAAACCATGATAGAAATGACACGCCGTGGATTCACCCTTGCGGCTGCCGGGGCGCTGGCGGCCCGCGGGCAGAGCGCGGAAGATGTCGCGGAGTTTACCCTGACCGAGGCCGCCGCAAAGATTCGATCGCGCGCGGTGACCTCCACGCAGCTTACGGAAGCCTGCCTGGCCCGCATTGCAACCTACAACCCCAAACTGAATGCCTTCATCACCGTCTTGAAGGAGAAGGCGCTGGCGCAGGCGCGTGAGATGGATGCCGAGCAGAAGGCCGGCAAGCTCCGCGGCCCGCTGCACGGAATTCCGATCGCGCTGAAGGACAACATCGATACCGCGGGCATCCGTACCACGGCAGCGAGCGCCGTGTTCGACGACCGCGTGCCCGACGAGGATGCTCCCGTGACGAAGCGCCTCCGCGCGGCGGGCGCGGTGATCATCGGCAAGGCCAATCTGCACGAATTCGCGATGGGCGGTACGTCGGCCACGAGTTACTTCGGCCCGGTGCGGAACCCCTGGGCGCTGGATAGGAATTCAGGAGGATCGTCGGGCGGGTCGGCCGCTGCGGTTTCGGCGGAGCTCTGTTACGGCGCGCTAGGGACGGATACCGGCGGCTCGATTCGTACGCCGGCTTCCTATTGTGGCGTGGTGGGATTGAAGCCGACGTACGGGTTGGTTCCCATTCGCGGGATCATTCCGTTGACGTTTTCCCTGGACCATTGCGGGCCGATCACGCGCACGGTGGAGGATGCCGCGCTGATGCTCAATCATCTCGCCGGGTACGACAAGCTGGATATCGCAAGTGTGGAACATGCGCGGGAGGATTATGTGGCGGGGATGAAGCAGCCGATCGCCGGATTGCGGATCGGCGTGCCGCGCGCGCCCTTCTTCGACATGGTGGACGCCGATGTGGCGAAGGCCGTGGAGGCAGCCATTGCGGTGCTCGCAAAGCTGACGAAAAGCGTCAAGGATGTGTCGCTGCCTTCAACGCGCAACATCACGCTGCAGGGCGAGACCTACGCTTTCCACGAGCAGTATTTCACCCACGGCGCGGCACGGTACATGCTGCCGACGCGGCACGCCTTGCAGAATGGTGCCAATGCCAAGGCGGCGGATTATGTGCGCGGGCGCCAGGCGCTGGAACTGCTGCGGCGGACCATTGACGATGCGTTTAC
>JAOAPQ010000193.1 GCA_025462965.1 Bryobacterales bacterium | reverse complement strand
TGGTGCTGATCTGCCGCGGGCCGATGGGCTCGGGGATGGAAGAGATCTACCAAATCACTTCGGCCCTCAAGCACCTCTCGTTCGGCAAGCACATCGCGGTACTAACGGACGCGCGCTTCAGCGGCGTGTCCACGGGGGCCTGCATTGGGCATGTGACGCCGGAGGCGCTGGCGGGCGGTCCGATAGGGAAGGTGCTTGAAGGCGATCTGATCCGGATCGTAGTCGACCGCAACAGGTTGGAGGGGTTCATCGACCTGGTGGGGGCGGATGGAGTCGATTTCGGCCCGGAAGAAGGCGAGCGGGTGCTGGCGTCTCGCCCGATGCGGCCGGATCTCGCGCCCGATCCGAAACTGCCGCTCGATACGCGGCTTTGGGCGGCATTGCAGAACGTAAGCGGCGGTACCTGGGGTGGCTGCGTCTTCGATGTCGATTCGATTCTCGCCGCACTCGGCCCGAAACAGGCCTAAACTCGCGGTCCACTTCTTCCGATAGACCGGATAATGTTCGCGATTATCGGGTTAGTGGTGGTCTTAGTAGCCGTGCTGGGAGGCTATTTGATGGAGCAGGGGAATCTGCTGGTTCTGATGCAGCCGGCCGAAATCCTGATCATCGCCGGCGCGGCGGTCGGTACCCTTCTCATCGCAAATCCTTTGCCGGTCGTCATCAGGATCGGCACTGGCATGGTCGCCGCTATTGGCGGCAGCAAGTTCACCAAGGCATATTACGTCGAGACATTGAGGATGCTTCTCGACCTTTTTACCTACGCGCGCTGAGCCGGGATGGCGAAGCTCGAAAAGGACGTGGAGGAACCTTCGACTAGCGAAGTTTTCAAGAAATACCCGGCGTTCCTCGAGGATCACCACGCCTTGCACTTCGTCTGCGACACCGTCCGCATGTCGCTCTCGGGCGCGGTCTCTCCGTTCGAGCTCGATCAGATGATGGAGCTCGACATGGAGGTGCACCACAGCGAGGCGAGCACGCCGGTATCCGCGCTGATGACGGTCTCCGATGCGCTGCCCGGGCTGGGCATTGTTGCGGCCGTGCTGGGCGTGGTGATTACCATGGGATCGCTTGGGGGCCCGCCCGACCAAATCGGTCACAAGGTGGCGGCCGCGCTGGTGGGTACGTTTCTCGGGATTCTGATGTGTTATGGCTTCTGTTCGCCGCTCGCGGAGAACATGAGCAAGATCAATGACGCGGAGAGCCAGTACTACCACTCATTGCGTGTGGCGCTGATCGCATTCGCGAAGGGCATGGCGCCCGTGCTCGCGGTGGAGTTCGCGCGGCGGACGATACCATCCGAATGCCGGCCGGGCTTCAAGGAGTTCGAGTTGGCGACCAAGGGTGGCCCGCCCCCGCCGGCCGCCGCACCCGCGGACGCGAAAGCCGCCTGATGCCGGAAGACATCATAAAATTCGACCCTCCGCCGACTGTCGTCTTCAGAATCAAGAAGAAGAAGGTTTACGTAGCGCGCCACGGCGGGGCGTGGAAGGTGGCGTACGCGGATTTCGTCACCGCACTGATGGCTCTCTTCATCGTGATGTGGCTGCTCAATGCCAGTCAGGAAGTTCGCAAGGCCATCGGCGGTTATTTCCAGGATCCTACCGGCGTGGGCAGGCACGTGGGGAGCGCCATGGCGGGCACAGGTGAGGCGCTCTCATTGGGCAAAGACGACATGCCGAAACTCAAGGAACGGCTCTCGACCGCCATCAAGGCTGCTCCCGAGTTCAATGAACTCAAGAATCAGGTGGAGATGATCGTTACGGGTGAGGGCCTGCGAATCGAATTGCTCGAGACCGACAAAGGCGTGTTCTTTGAAAGCGGCCGTCCGCAGCCGACCGAGATGGGCCGCGGGCTGGTTGAGATGCTGGCGGGCGAACTCGGAAAGCTTCCCAACCGTCTTCTGGTGGAAGGCCATACGGACGCCCGGCCTTTTTCGGTGGGCCAGGAATATGGCAACTGGGAGCTCTCCGCGGACCGCGCGAATGCCGCCCGGAGGCTCATGGAAGAAAACGGTGTAAGACCCGGCCAGGTGGAAGAAGTTCGGGGTTTCGCGGACCGGAATCCGCGCAGGCCGAAAGAACCGGACGATCCCTCGAACCGGCGGGTTTCAGTCATTGTGCGGTACCAGGTTGCTGCGGACAGCGAGAACAAGGCGCATGCTGCGAATGCGGTGCAAAAACCAACAACGGTAGAATAAAGACTTAACTACCGAAACATGGATCCCGCACAAGTAGACCTGAAGCAAACCATCAATCTGCCGCTCACCGATTTTTCGATGAAGGCCAATCTCCCGCAGGCCGAACCGAAAATGCTCGCCCGATGGGAAGCGGAGGACATCTACGGGCAGATTCGCAAGGCCCGCGCCGGCCAGCCTGTGTACCTGTTGCACGATGGTCCTCCGTACGCGAACGGCAAAATCCACCTCGGTACCGCCTTCAACAAGATCATCAAGGATTTTATCGTCAAATCGAAGACCATGGCCGGCTTCGATTCGCCATATGTCCCGGGCTGGGATTGCCACGGACTGCCGATCGAGTTTAAGGTCGCGGAAAATCTCGGATCGAAGAAGGCGAAAATGTCGGCTTCCGAAATCCGCCGGGAGTGCAGAAAGTACGCCCAGAACTGGGTCGAAGTCCAGCGCGAAGACTTCAAGCGTCTGGGCATTTTCGGGCGCTGGAACGATCCGTACCTGACGATGAACGCGGGTTACGAGGCGGTAACCGCGGGCGCGTTCGTGGATTTCCTGGATAAGGGCTATATCTATAAGGGCTTGAAGCCGGTCAACTGGTGTATCTACGACCGTACCGCTCTCGCCGAAGCGGAAGTGGAGTATGAGAACCACACCAGCCCGTCCATTTGGGTTCGTTTTGCGTTGGCTTCCAACCCTGCCCACATCGATCCCGCCCTGGCGGGGAAGCGAGTATACGGGCTGATCTGGACAACCACTCCGTGGACGATCCCGGCGAACATGGCTATTGCCTTCCACCCGAAATACGAGTACGTCGCGGTGGAGGTGGACGGCGCGGTTTACATCGTCGCCGCCGATCTTCTTGCCATTACCTCGGCTAAATGCGGATGGACCGGAGGCGAGATTCTCGCGAGCTTCACCGGCGACCGGCTCGAGCATACCGTGTTCCGCCATCCCTTTCTGGACCGCGATTCCATTGGTGTCCTGGGCGAACATGTCACGCTCGAACAGGGAACCGGCGCGGTCCATACGGCGCCGGGTCATGGGAATGAAGATTACGTCATCGGGCGTCAGTACGGCATCGCGACCTACTGCCCGGTTGACGCCGCGGGCCGCTTCTTTTACGCGGAAGGCGCGAGCGGAGAATTGCCGGTTGAACTGATCGGGAAGACGATCTGGGAAGGCAACCCGATTGTCATCGATATCCTGACCAAGGCGGGCGCTCTGGTCGCGCGCGAGAACATCGAGCACAGTTATCCGCATTGCTGGCGCTGCCACCGCCCCACCATTTTCCGGGCCACCGAACAGTGGTTTATCGGGATGGAGAACAATGACTTGCGCGGCCGGGCGCTCGCAGCCGTCCAGGACGTGAAGTGGATGCCCGAGTGGGGCCAACAGCGCATGTCGAACATGATCGCCACGCGCCCGGACTGGTGCATCTCGCGCCAGCGCGCCTGGGGCGTCCCGATCACCGTCTTCTATTGCGATAAATGCCGCGAGCCGCTGACCGAGCGCTCGGTTCTCGATAGCGTGGTGAGGCTGTTTGCCGAACATACGTCCGACGTCTGGTACGACCGCAGCGCGGCCGAACTGATTCCGCCCGGTACCGCCTGCCACAAATGCGGAGGGACGGAGTTCAGCAAAGAGAACGACATTCTCGACGTGTGGTTCGATTCCGGCTCCTCGCACCTCGCCGTCCTGAATGAGCGGAACGGCTTGCGCTGGCCCGCCGACCTTTACATCGAAGGCGGCGACCAGTACCGCGGCTGGTTTCACAGTTCGCTGCTGGTTGGCGTCGCTCTCCGGGGCGCCGCGCCGTATCGCGAATGCGCCACCACCGGCTGGGCTCTCGACGGAGAGGGCAAAGCCATGTCGAAATCGATCGGCAACACGATCGAGCCGGACGAGATCAACAAGCGATTTGGCGCCGAGGTCCTGCGCCTCTGGGCCGCTTCAGTGGAATTCAGCGAAGACGTGCGCATGTCGGAGACCATTCTCTCCCGGCTGACGGAAGCGTACCGCAAGCTCCGCAACACCTTCCGCTACGCGCTCGGTAATCTGCGCGGCTTCTCGATCGAAACGGATGCAGTCGCGGGTGACGAGATGTACGAGATTGATCAATGGATTCTCCTGCGCGGCGAAGACCTGATCACGCGGTGCCGAGCTCACTTCGACGATTTCGCGTTCCATAAGGTGTACCGCGCGGTTTACGATTTCGCGACGGTCGATCTCAGCTCCGTCTATTTCGATGTATTGAAAGATCGCCTGTATACTTCGGCTCCAAAGTCCACGGCGCGCCGGAGCGCACAGACCGCCCTTTACCGTCTTTCGCACGCGCTGGTGCGGCTGCTCGCGCCGATTCTGTCCTTCACCACTGAGGAAGTGTGGCCGCACCTGGGGCTAACAGGGAGCGTCCACACAGCCCTGTTCCCCGAACCCACGGAGTTGAGCGCGGAAATTCCGGACGCGCATCGGGCCCGTGCCGCCAACTGGGACCGGCTCATGGAAGTGCGCCAGGACGTGCTGAAAACGCTCGAAACCGCGCGCCAGGAGAAATTCATCGGCGCTCCGCTCGAAGCGCACATCCGCCTTTCCGCGAATGGAACGCTGTATCCACTGCTCGATCGATACCGCGGCGATCTTCCCGGTTTGTTCATCGTTTCGCAGGTTACGTTGGATCAGAGCGATCCGCTCACTGTAACCGTCGAACGCGCGGCGGGTTTGAAATGCGAGCGCTGCTGGAAGTATACGGAAGACGTCGGTTCCTCTCCCAGGTTTCCGACCGTGTGCGCATCGTGCGCTGCGATTCTCGATGAGATCATGAATGGGGCGTAGAGCGATTGTCTTCGGCGCCGCGGCCGGGGTGTTCGTTCTGGACCGCTGGTCGAAATGGATCATTGAAACGCGATTGTCGCCCTTCGACACAAAGGTCCTCTTTCCCGGCTTCTTGAACGTCGTCAACTCGCAGAACCCCGGCGTGGCGTTCGGCATTTTCGCGGAATCGGCCTCAAAATACCGGACCGCTGCGCTCGTTGTCTTTTCGCTGGTCGCCGTCGCCGTCCTCGCGGCGATGCTGTGGCGTGTGGAACGCGTCGACCGGCGCACCGCCGCCGGGTTAGCATTGATCTTCGGTGGCGCCGTCGGCAATGTCTTCGACCGCATCAGGAGCGGCATGGTAACGGATTTTCTGGATTTTTACGTTGGCACTGTGCATTGGTATACCTTCAACCTGGCCGATAGCGCCATTTGCGTCGGCGCCGGATTGCTGCTGCTCAGCATGTTGAGGCCGGGTACTCATGCTGCCTAAACTGATCTCGATCGGCAGCTTCTATCTGCCCACATACGGAGTACTGGTGGCGCTCGCATTTCTCGCCGCGCTGTGGCTGGTGTCGCGCTTGGCGCGCGCCGCGGGTCTGAACTCCGAGGCTGTGGTGAACCTGGGCGTTTACTGCGCGTTAGCGGGAATCGTGGGTGCGAAGGTCCTGATGATTGTGCTCGATCCGGAATTCCGCGAGCATCCCATGGAAGTTTTCTCGCTCTCCACGCTGCAATCCGCCGGAATCTTCTATGGCGGCTTGATCGCAGCGCTATTCACCGCGTATTTCTACATGCGGAAGCACGGCCTGCCGGTGCTTGCCACAGCCGATATCTTCGCTCCGGGCGTTGCGCTCGGGCACGCCATCGGCCGGCTGGGCTGTTTCGCGGCCGGCTGTTGCTGGGGCAAGCCCACGCATCTGCCGTGGGCGGTGACCTTCACGAATCCGGACGCGCGTAGCGTAGGCGTGCCCCTGGGCGTCCCTTTGCATCCGACCCAGCTCTATGAGAGCTTCTCCGAAATCCTTATTTGCGCAGTCCTCTACTCGCTGGCCCGGCGGCGCCATAAACCGGGCTCGGTGATAGGACTGTACCTGCTCCTGTACGGAATTGTGCGGTTTGCGGTTGAGTTCCTGCGCGAGCACGACGAGTCGAATCCGCTCGGCGGGCCATTATCGCTCGAGCAGTGGATCTCGGTGTTCCTCGCGCTGTTTGGAGTCTGGCTGGTTTTCGGCAAGAGCCGTCTACCAGAGCCGGCTGCAGCGGTGAACGCACGGTGACGCGCGTATCGGTGGTCATCGTTTCATGCAACCGCGCAGCGCTGCTGCGCCAGTCGCTCGAGGCGCTCGGGGCGGAGCATCAGGTCATTGTGGTCGATAACGGATCGAGTGACGGCGCCGCGTCATTGGACTCGGACTTCCCGGCCGCCCGTTTCATCCGGTTGCCGAAGAATTTCGGTCTCACGAAAGCGATGAACATCGGCCTGCGCAGCGCGGAGGGCGAGTTCGTTCTGTTCCTCCACGACGACGCCCGCCTGCCGGGCGAGACGGTTTCGGAACTGGCGTCCATCCTCGAAGCGCACCCCGAAGTTGGCGTTGTCGCGCCGCTGCTGGTCGATCTCTACGGCGGCCCAGTCCCCCAAATCAGCGAATTGCCATCGCCCTCTGTGCCCTATCCGGAATGGCGCCCGGTGGAGGGGAACGGCGATGAAGACGTTCCATGTGTTTCCGGGGCGGCGCTCATGGTCCGGGCCTTTTTTCTCAAGGCGATGCGCAACATTGACGAACACTACGGAAATTACGGCAGCGCACAGGATCTGTGCGCGCAAGCCACTCGACGCGCCGGAAAAACGGTGCGTGTGGTGAAATCCACGCGAGCTGTGCATGCGCCCTCGGAGGCGTCGTCCGGGTCTTTGCTGACGGCCGACCGGGAAATCGGCACGGCGGTGTTTCTCGGCAAGTTCCACGGCGCGACGGCCGGCTGGAAATACCGCATCGGCTCGGCTGCGCGGGCCGTGTTCGGCTTTCGGTGGGGAGTGGCGAAGCTGTTGCTTTCCGGTCAGAAGATCGACGGCACGCAATAGCGGGCTTATGCTTATCCGGTTGTTTCAGCCAACCACAAGGGATAGTGTATTAGCGTGCCGCGCCCGTCGTTTCCGAAGACTTTGCGCGAATTCCAAGCGACGTTCGTCACCGAGGAGGCTTGCCAACGATACCTGGCCACATGCCGTTGGCCGGATGGTTTCGTGTGTCCCCGTTGTGGAAACCGACGCGCGTACGAATTGGTGAAGCTCAGGCGCTGGCAATGTTCCGGTTGCCGGCACCAGGTTTCACTGACCGCCGGAACGATCCTGCATAATACGAAAACGCCCTTGACGGTCTGGTTCTGGGCAGCCTATCTGATGACCACCGATAAGCGCGGTGTCTCGGCATTACTTCTACAGCGCCAACTCGACCTGCGGCGATACGAAACAGCGTGGATGATGCTGCATAAATTCCGGCGCGCGATGGTCAACGTGGCACGGGAGCCGCTGCGGGGCGAGGTAGAAGTTGATGATACGTGGGTTGGGGGAACTCAGACCGGCTTGCGCGGAAGCCGACAACTGAAAGGCCGGAAGGCGGCGCTGGTCCTGGTAGCCGTGGAGAAACGTGGCCGTGCCACAGGGCGCGCTCGCATGGCGGTCATCCCGGATTTCAAAGGTTCGACTCTGACCGCCTTCCTGAAACAGAATGTGGAGCCGGGCTCGATCGTGTATACCGACGGCCTGAAGAGCTTCACCGGGTTGGACGAGGCTGGATACAGGCACATACCTCGCAGCCAGCCGTTGCGAGCCGAACTGAGGAAGGGTGCCAAGTCCGTGGTTCCTCTGGCGGACCGGGCGATTGGCAACCTGCAACAGTGGCTGATCGGAACCTATCACGGGGTGAGCCGCGATCAGCTTCAGGTCTATCTGGATGAATTTGTCTTTCGCCACAATCGACGGAGGCTACCGATGGCCGCGTTCCAAACCCTGCTCGGCCTCGGAACCGCGCGCAAGCCTACTGCCTATAATGAGATCCGCAATGCCGCGGACCTTTTGCGCTCCGCCCCCAAGATATTGTGGTCTGCTGAAACAACCGGATAAGCATGAGCGGGCTAGTAGCCCACCCTAATAACGAGGCACTGCCGGATCCACTTCCACGCTCCAGCGGTCGATTCCGCCTGCGAGGCTCCGGCATTCTTCCACACCCTGCTCTCGCAGCCAACAGACCACCTGCAGGCTCCGAACACCGTGATGGCATAAGACCACGATCGGCCGCTCCTCTTCTTCGAGCGAAGCCAGACGCGACGGTATCGAGCGCATGGGGATGGCTTCCGCGTCTTCCAGATGGCCCAACTGTAGTTCGAACGGCTCACGCACGTCGATCAGGCGGAGCGGTTCTCCGCTCTGAACCATGCGCGCAAGTTGTTGAGGAGTAATCTCTAAATCGTTAGACAAAGCTCTCCTGAGTGTACCGCCGATTCAATGGAACGCGCGGTGCTTCCGCAAACGTCCCTAAGGGATTGATACACTTAATAGTTTCGCCCCTATCATGAAGTATTTCTGCATCTTCGTCCTCATTGCGCAAGCTTGCCT
>JAOAPQ010000191.1 GCA_025462965.1 Bryobacterales bacterium | reverse complement strand
ACCCACGACCTCTTGCACCCCAAGCAAGCGCGATACCAGGCTTCGCTACAGCCCGAAGTAACTAGTTTACACGGTTCACGAGGCCGGCCTGCAGAAGTTCTATGTTTTTCTGCAATTCCGCGATCTTCGCCAACACTTCCGCGTGTTGGCGGTCAGTTTGCGCCGGCTTGATCCCTTGCATGTAGAAAATCCCGCCCGGCTCGAGCGTGCAGGTTTCCACGTCTTCCAAGTCGTCGAAACCCTGACGGTGCGCCACTGCCGTCATTTCCGCCTCCGTCAGGAGCTCCTTAGCGAGCGCGCTCCGGTCCACTTTTCCGTTGACAATTAACTTCGTCGGAGACCCGCCGAGCACCTCATTCAAGTGGCGGTGTCTGAACAGAAATCGCACAACCAGGTAATTGATCGCGAAAAGGGAGAAAGCCCCCAGCAGGCCGCCGGTCACTGAGTTGTCTTCGCCGATAATCGCATTCTGAACCGTGTTCGATACGGACAGCAGCACCACCAGGTCGAATGGATTCAGCTGGGCGAGTTCCCGCTTGCCGAAGACGCGGAGCAGCAGAATGAGTGCCACGTAGATAACGATCGGCCGCAGAACCTTCTCGAGCACGGGAAGATTCAGGTGGAACATGTGTTCGAGCATCCACACGATTATGCCGTACTTTTAATTGCAAAGTAGTTTGTGTTCGGTTATTATATGCGCATGGGTTCAGTTCGTCCGATTCGGGACACGAGGCCGGAGCCGGCCGGTATGCACGCGCAGGCATTGGATAATTTGCGCTTCATTCGCCGCACCATGGAATCCGCAGCCGCCTTTACGGCCGTTCCGGGCAAAGGCGGCGTAATCATGGGCATCACCGCCCTGGCCGCGGCGTTTCTCGCTTCGCGTCAGATGGATACCGCCAATTGGCTTGCCGTCTGGGTCGTCGAAGCGGTGATCGCCATCGCGATTGGGTTCGTTTCGGCGAGGCTCAAACTGCGCAGCATGGCATCGTCCGCAATTGGCGGTCCGGCGCTGAAGTTCTTGCTGGCGCTCCTGCCATCGATATTCATTGGCGCCCTGCTGACGATGATCCTCTTCCGCAACGGACTTTCCGGCGAGCTGCCTGCCTTGTGGCTGCTGGTGTACGGAACCGCCGTGCTCTCGGGCGGCGCGCTCTCCGTGCGCGTCGTGCCGGTGATGGGATTGTGTTTTCTGGTGCTCGGAACCGCCGCCGTGTTCGCGCCCCCCGGGTGGGGCAATTGGTTCCTCGCCGCCGGGTTCGGCGCGGTGCAAATCGTATTCGGAGCGGTGATCGCAAGGAGGTTCGGTGGCTAAGACTAGCGCAGTTCGCAAAGACGGGGAAGATCCCATGCGCGTTCTCGCGGAAAATACTTCCGCGCCGAAGATCGACCGCTTGATCCACGAGCGGCTGCGGCTCGGAATTCTGAGCGCCTTGGCGGTCAATGAGAGCCTCACCTTCAATGAACTGAAAAAGGTGATGGAAACCACGGACGGCAATCTCAGCGTGCATGCGCGCAAGCTGGAAGATGCCGGATACATCTCGTGTGGAAAGTCGTTTGAAGGCCGCGTACCCAGGACCGAGTACCGGTTGACGCCGGCCGGCCGCAAGGCGTTCGAGAAGTACCTGGACCACATGGAAGCATTGATCCGCGCAATGCGGAGAGCCTGAAATGCTGAACGCCTAAGTAGATGCACGTCGCCATAATCATGGACGGCAACGGCCGTTGGGCGCGTCGCCGCGGGTTGCCCCGCATCGCCGGACACCGCAAGGGCGCTGAATCCGTGCGGCAAGTCATCGAAGCGGCGCCGTCCCTCGGGATCTCAACGCTGACGCTCTATGCGTTCTCATCAGATAACTGGCGGCGCCCTCCTGCGGAAGTCCGGGCGCTGATGCAGCTATTCCGGCTGCATCTGGATACTGAGGCGGAGAATTGCCGGCGCGAAGGCGTGCGTCTCTCCGTCATAGGCCGGAGAGACCGGCTGACAGCGTCTCTAGTCCGAAGGATTGAGGCGGCGGAAGCTCTCACCGCCACGGGCAAGACGTTGAATCTCCGGCTCGCCATCGATTACTCCGCCCGCGAAGCGATAGTCGGCGGCCATTTCGGGCCGGATGTCGATCTGCTGATTCGGACCGGAGGAGAGCAGCGGCTAAGCGATTTTCTCCTCTGGGAATGCGCCTATGCTGAGTTGCTGTTTGTCTCGCGGATGTGGCCGGAGTTCACCGCCCACGACCTCCGCGATGCCGCCGATTGGTTCCGCAATCGCGAAAGGCGTTTTGGCGGCTTACCCAGTCTGGGACAATTAGGGTCTCACGATGCAGAAACGGGGAACGTTCATCACGTTCGAGGGGATCGATGGTTGCGGTAAGACGACGCAAATGCATCTGCTGGGCGAAAGGCTGCGGGCTTCCGGCCATCCCGTGGTCGAGACAATCGAACCGGGCGGGACGGAAATCGGCCGCCAAATCCGTAAAATCTTACTGGACGCACGCAACGCGGAACTCAATGACCGCGCTGAATTGCTGCTCTATTTCGCCAGCCGCGCTCAGAATGTGGAGCAGGTAATCCAGCCGGCCCTTGCCCGGGGTGCGATCGTTCTGTGCGACCGCTTCACTGATTCCACGCTCGCATACCAGGGCTCCGGCCGCGGTCTCGATCCCGAGCCCATCCTCGAACTGGACCGTATCGCTTGCGCTGGCCTTCAGCCTGACGTCACCGTGCTCATCGATATCGATCTCGAAACGAGCATGGAGCGCTCCCGCAATCGTAATCAGCGGCTCGCGAGCGCCGAGACGCGTATCGACGATGAATCCGCTGCCTTCCATGCGCGCGTGCTCGCCGGTTATCATGCGCTCGCGCAGAAATATCCGGACAGAATCATCGCGGTGGATGGCAGGGCGAGTATTTGTTCGACTGCTCAGGCGGTTTGGCAAAGGATAGCTTCACGTGTTTGAAAGATTTTGGGGTAACCCCCACGCCGTGCGCGCGCTCGAGCGGATGATCTCGCATGAGCGTATTCCGCAGACTTTGCTTTTCTCCGGCCCGGAAGGTGTCGGGAAGGCGACTCTCGCGCGGCGCTTTGCAGCCCTGCTACTCGACCATGCCGAGCGAATTGAGAAAGACGATCTCAGCCTGCCGGAGAATACCGCCCTCGTACAAGGGCGCGAGAAGTGGCCGGCGGAAAAGCGCAACGAGGACCCGTTGCTGTTCGCCTCGCATCCCGACTTTGTGACCTTCGCCCCGGACGGTCCGCTGCGGCAGCTTACAATTCCGCAACTACGGCTGCTACGGGAGCGTGCGCCATTCAAGCCCTCGCACGGAACGCGTCGCATATTTCTCATCGACCACGTCGACCGCGCCGGCGACAATGCGACAAATTCACTGTTGAAGATCCTCGAAGAACCTCCCGAGCACCTGATCCTGATCCTTACGGCAGAGAACCCTTACGACCTGCTCACCACCATTCGTTCCCGCTCGGTCCTTCTTTCCCTTTCGCCGTTGAGCAACGAGGATATGCGCGCATTCGCCGCCGCGCGCAGCCTCGATCAGGTGGATCGCCGAATCGCGTTGTCGGCCGGTTGCCCCGGGACGGCTGTGTCGCTGGATCTGGCCGTGCACGAGAAGCGCCGCGGAGCAATGCACGTATTGTTGAAGGTCGCCGCGAACGCGAGCCCCTTCGCCGCCTGGTTACCCCACTCGGAAGCCATCTCCCGCAGCAAGAACGAAAAACTGGAGCTCTACTTGCGCCTGCTGTACGACCTGTTGCGCGATGTCATGATCCTGCGCGAGGGCGCGGGCGAAATCCGCAATGCCGATCTGCGAAGCGACCTTCAGTCGCTTGCCGTACGGGTCACGCGGCCATGGATCGTGCGCGCCGTGA
>JAOAPQ010000188.1 GCA_025462965.1 Bryobacterales bacterium | reverse complement strand
CACATGCCTTTTGGGACTGTTCGACTGTCAACCGGGCCATCGCTTCTCGCCATCGGGCAAGCCCAGCTTCCGGTCCAGGCGTGTTCTCGACTTCCTCGCCCACCTCGCGCCAGATTCAATTCAGCATCTGATATGTTAGCGATCACCTGAGCGATTTTGCATCCGAACCGCGGGAGTAAGAACCAACACGACGAACGGGCCTGTTTTCACCGCCGGGCCTTTAGAAGAAGGCCCGCCAGTTGCCGTTGAGGAGAGCCCCTCCGCAGTCGATAAATAGATCGCATTGCTCTCCGGATCAAGAGCCATCGTCTTGGCGCCCCGTTGCGTGACCGCTGTTTCCAATACAGAGAATCGGTCCGGTGTTTCTTCGCGAATGACGGTTATGGTACCGTCGCCGTTGGAATTAAAGACGAGTTTCCTTGCGGGATCGAAGACTGTGGCATCCACGTGATCGCCAATCGGAACGTTCGCGACCACTGAGGCCCGGTCGGCATCGACCACCGCAAGGACTTTATTGCGGCAACCCGCAAACAGCCTTCGCGTGGTGCGATCCATGTCCATGCTGGAAGGCTTATCGCATCCGGTTAGGGGAATGTGTTTTGCCACCCGATTGGTTTTCAGGTCGAGCATGATCATCTCATTCTTATCCTCCAAATTCACCCAAGCGCTTCCCCTTGCATCCGCCACCAAAAACTCCGGTACGCCGCCAAGGGCTATAGTGGCGACGGCTTTCCCGGCTTTTGGGTCGATTACGGTGAGGTTGTTACTTTCACCGTTGGCGACTAGTATGCGAGCGGAACCTGGGTCGTAAATAATCGCGTCCGGCTTTTCACCGGCGGGAATGGAACCCACGACCTTCAGCGTCTCCCAATCGAAGACAACGACGCGGTTGGCGTTGCCGGCCGAGATGTAACCCTTCCCTACTTCCGGCGCGAGGGCAATGCCGTGCGCGCCTGGAGTATCGAGGATCTCGCCGGCCTTTTTTAGCGTACCGGTAGCGATTACCTCCACTTTGTTGCCGTGAGATACAAAGAGCCGGTGGTGGCGGGAATCGACCGTGAGGTAGTCCCAACCGCCCTGACCGCCCACCTGGATCTTTTCCAGCAATCGATACCCGGGAGCGTTGGCCGCCGCGGCGGCAAGCATCAAAGTGCTGCCGAGGACGCCGGGCAGCACGGCCATATGAAACTTTCTATGGGCTCTCATTGTTTTCTTTCTGGGGCGCAATTCCCGTGATCGGCTTTCGAGTCAACCAGAACGCCATCGCGGCCCCCGCAAGCGCAATCAACCCGGAGAGTCCGAATGCTGACGTGAAATTTCCTGTCGATTTCACGAGGTACCCGGTAACGACGGGAGCGGCCATGCCAAACAGGTTCCCGCCGACCAGCAAGACGCCGAAAGCCGCTCCGGCCATTTGGGGGTCCTCCACCAAATCGTTTGTGAGCGAATACATGAACGTGACGGTGGTGGTGTTGAAGGAAAGCGCGATCGAGATCACGGCCAGGATGGCCCACTGGCTATGCGCATAATTGATGAACACGATCACGCTGGAGAGGATGAGGAAGAGGACCACCTGATTGCGGCGGCCTCCCTTTTTGAGGCGCTCGGGGGTGAGTATCCGGTCGCTCACGCGGCCGGAAAACAATTCGAAGGCGACGCCGGCCACGTATGGGATAGTGCCATACAGGCCGGCCTGCATCAGGTTCATTCCGCGGTCGTGGATCAGGTAAGAAGGAAGCCACGAGAGGAACAGATAATTCATGTAATTGACGCAGCCCTCGGTGAGCGCGAGCCCCCACATTGTTTTCTGGCGGAGGAGAACTCCGGCAACAGTCCAAAAGGATGTCCTGGCCGTGGATACCGGGTAATCGCGATGTTTCAGAATCTGCCGGCGTTCACTCTCCGGCAACCAGGAACACTGTTCCGGCGGCTGGAACCACCGCAGCCAGAAATACAGCCAGACGAAACCGAGCGCCCCGACAATGACGAACGACCAGCGCCAGCCGGAGTGAATCACCAGCCAGGCTACCAGCGGGTTCGCGATCACCACGCTCACGAAGACCCCGGAATGGAAGATGGCTGTGGCAAAGCCGCGCTCTTCCACCGGGAACCATTGCCGTATTACTTTGTTGCAGGCTGGCATGGCTGCGGATTCGCCGATGCCCAGGCCGAACCGCACCGCAACCATGTTGGTGAAATTGGTGACAGCGCCCGTCAACATGGCGCACGCGGACCATAATCCGATCGATACGGAACTCAGCAGCCGGGTCCCAAACCTGTCTACCAGCCACCCGCTGGGGATGAGACAAAGGGTGTAAGTCCAAAGGTAGGCGGAAAAGACCCAGCCCATCGTCGCTGAATCCCAGGAGAAATGTTTCGCGATGGCCGGCGCAGCGATGGAGAGGTTTACGCGATCGATGAAGTTGATGATGACGTTGAAGAAAAGAAAGAGAACGATGTAGAAGCGCCTGCCTCGCAGCAACGATCCCGCTCTCGCCCGCTCCACCGTCTGAGTTATGCGGAATCCCTTATCACCAGGCCACAATCCAGCAGGATCGATTCGGCAGGGCCCGTTTGGCCGACCTCGAGTTCGTGTAGCAGGAGACCCATCGCGCGCACGCCGATTTCATACATCGGAATTCTGACGGACGTCAGGGCCGGGCGAATCAGCGCACCCATCGCGATATCGTCGCATCCCATCACCGCAATATCTTCCGGGACCTTCACTCCCAAATTGGCAAGGCCCATGATGAGACCGATCGCCATGAGATCGTTGGCGGCGAAAACCGCGTCAGGCCGATCCTTGCCTTGCGCCACCTTCGCGGCTTCCCGGAAGCCCGACTCCATGCCGTAGTCACCGTAAGAGACGGAAGGCGAAAGTCCAAGGGATTCGACCGCATCCAGATACCCGCGCTGCCGATCCCTTGTCGCGGCGGAATCTTGCTTGCCGCCGAAGAAAAGGACTTTCTTGTGTCCTTTGTCGATCAGATAGCGAGTGGCTTGATAACCCGCGGAAACATCATCGACGGAAACGCCCGAAAACCTCATACCGGCGGAGCGGCGGCCCGCGAAGACAACAGGGATATTACGCTTCCGCCATTCGATCAGGCGATCTTCAAGCATTACACTGCCGGTTACGATGATGCCGTCCACCTGCGATTGCAGGAGCCGTTCGCTGAATAGTTCTTCCCGTTCTTTGTCGCGCTGCGTGTCGCAAAGAGCGACGACGTAGCTTTTTTGTTGCGCTACATCATGAGCGCCGCGCAAAATCTCGGCGAAAAAGGGATTGGCGATGGACGGCACCAGCAGCCCAATCAACTGTGACCGCTGCAGCGCCAGACCCCGCGCTAAAGTGTTGGGGATGTAATTAGCATCCTTGGCGGCCTTATTCACTTTCCTGCGGATCTCTTCACTGATCGCGGAATTGTTATTCAAAGCCCGCGAAGCGGTCGAGGCCGATACTCCGACGATTTTGGCAATGTCGCGAAGGGTTAGTCTTTTGTTTTTATTCGCGGGTACTGCAACCGGTTGCATTCGTGGCTTCGATTTGCTTCTATGTGAAGATGGCACGTTCATGGTGAGCATCGCGGATAATCGTTCATGACAAAGCTACCATGGGGGCTTACCGGATTTCATCAGTCTCTCTTTGCAACGGTGCGGAATACCAATGAAGGTTAGCACAGAGCCTGCGCGCTCCAGCGGAGGGACGCCGTGCTGGTAGCGCTTGCGGGCGGAGTAGGCGCCGCAAGATTTCTGGACGGTCTCACGAAAGTAGTGAAGCCGGAGGAAGTCTACATCGTCGGGAACACCGGGGATGACACGGAGATCTACGGTTTGCATATCTCGCCCGACCTGGACACAGTCATTTACACGCTGGCCGGTTTGGCGAATCCGGTTCACGGGTGGGGAATTCAGAACGACACATTCGAAGGACTGAAAGCGCTGGGAGCACTCGGTCAGGAAACGTGGTTTCAGCTTGGCGACCGCGATCTGGCCACCCACATTTTCCGGACCAACTGCCTCTTGAAAGGGGAAACGCTGAGCGCAACGACCGCGACCATCGCTCGAAATCTGGGCGTACAGTCCACCGTGATGCCGATGAGTAACGACCGTGTCCGGACGATTGTTCGGACACCCGCCGGAAAACTGGATTTCCAGACCTATTTCGTGCGGCGTCAGGCGAAGGATGAGGTTGTCGGCATCAAATTTCAAGGCGCGGCGAAGTCCCGCCCGGCGCCGGGATTGCTCCGCGCCATCCGGAACGCCGAGGGCATCATTTTCTGTCCCTCGAATCCCATCATCAGCGTGGGGCCGATTCTGGCGGTGCCGGGGATACGCACGGCCATCGAGCGGCGGAAGTGCCCTTCGGTGGCTATTTCCCCAATCATCGGTGGGCGCGCGGTGAAAGGTCCGGCGGCGAACATGATGGAGACGCTCGGCATGGAAGTATCGGCTTTGGGAGTTGCCAAAATTTATCAGGGCCTTGTCGATGTGTTTATCCTGGACGAGACCGACAAAGATCTCGCGCCCGCGATTCAAAAGCTCGGCATGCAACCGGTCTTCATGGATACGATCATGCGGGGCCCCGCGGAGAAGAAAGCGCTGGCTCGAAAAGCAGTGCAAGCAGTAAGAAAATATCGGGCATTATGATAAGCCTGCGGATCTCGGGTCTTGAGAGTTTACCGGAAATCCGTCCGGGCGATTCACTCGGCGCACTGATTCGGGAAGCCGCCAGCCGCGAAGGCCAGGTAATCGACCCGAGCACCATCGTGGTGGTTGCTCAGAAGATCGTGTCCAAATCGGAAGGGGCGCTGGTGGATCTTCGCTCGATCCAGCCTTCCCCTTTCGCGGTGTCATGGGCGCGGGAATGGCAGAAGGATGCGCGAGTCATCGAATTGGTGCTGCGGCAATCACGTCGTGTGGTGCGGATGGATCGAGGGGTGATCATCGCAGAAACCCACCACGGATTTGTGGCCGCGAATGCGGGTGTCGACCAGTCGAATGTCCCCGGCGGCGACTTCGCGACGGTGTTGCCGGAAGATGCAGATCGGTCGGCACGGGATCTCCGCTGCGCGTTGCAATGTGGAGCGGTCATCGTCAGCGACACTTTCGGGCGCCCCTGGCGCGAAGGGCTGGTCAATGTCGCAGTGGGCGTTTCCGGCATGGAAGCCGTTGAAGATTTGCGCGGCACGCACGATCGCGGAGGCCGTTCCCTGACCGCCACAATCATAGCCGTGGCGGACGAACTGGTCGCGGCCGCCGGGCTCGCCATGCCCAAAGCGGCGGGCGTACCGGTTGCGCTGATTGATGGCTACAAATGGCGAAAAGCAGAAGGGTCGTCGAGGAGTCTAATTCGGCCAGGAGGCATGGATCTGTTTCGATGAGCGACTACCGGAACTATCCGACGTACGCCCACGCAACTCAGGCGGCGATTGTGGAAGTTGACGACGCCAGGTGCGCACTGTGACTTGTTGCGCCGCCTCAGCTGTTCGAGCTGGTATGCGAAGGTTCGATCTTATAGATTACCCGGACCTCTCCGGGCTTGGCATACGGGTATTTATCCAGACCGAGGTATTTTTTCGCCATCTTATCGATATGCTTGTCCGCACCCTCCTCGGTAATCTCGGTAACTACGCCCCGGATTTCCAGATAGCGGTAAGGGTTGTCCGGATCGAGGATGGAAAGCGCGACCTGCGGCCGCTCATGCATATTGATATCTTTCCGGCGGCCTTTGGCGGAGTTGACCAGAACCTGACGGCCGTCGAAATCGCACCACACTGGAGTGACCTGCGGCGTGCCGTCGGGCATGAGCGTCGCAAGGCTCGCGAAAGCTTTCTTATCGAAAAGGTCCAGGTACTTTTCAGGGATCACAGCTGCTCCTCGCACCCAAAATATATCACGCGGGGAACGGGTCTATGAGACTCGGCAAGGTGTGTCTCGCGATGGTTCTGACGTTTTCGGCCGGCGTGCCCGCGAAGGCGTTCGATATCATCCTTGATCCGCGCAAGGTCAGTCAATTACTGTCCGAAATCGCAAATTTCCACCAGGAATGGAAGACCGGCAAAACCCGGGAGGTTCAGCTGCACGGGCTGTTTGAGATGGGTGAGCGGGTGCTCGACCTCACAGACCTGATGACTCAGGATCTGGACAGCCATGGAGCGAGCGATTCAAGCCTGGTTGCGCTGATCGAGCGGCGCTTGAAAGAAAATGGCATCGCTATCGTTAAAATCAAGGCCGGCTATCACTACGATCTCGCCGCTTTTCGCGAGTATCTCCGGCTCTCGCCGTCCGGGAGCCACGCGCTCGAGGCTCATTATGTTCTCGCCGGATTCGACGAACCGGGGGACGATGTCGCGGGGCTGCGGAAATCGATCGCGGCCAAGGAAAACTTCATCCGCGATTACCCGAAATACCCGGATGTCGCTGTGATCGAGCTACTACTGGCTCAGCAGCATACGCAGCTGGCGCGCGTGTATTCCGCGCTGAAACAGGACGAGCTGAGTCAACGGCAAAGGATGGCCGCGCAGGAGCGCTACCGGCGGATCATCAAGCTTTACCCGTCCTCTGAGGAGGCGCAGACAGCCCGGGACGCGCTGAACCCGTAACCAATTTCTTATGGAGAACCGATGACGACCAAATGGATGTTTTTGCTATTTCTGGGAGGGGCGGTGCTGCCCGCCCAACAGAAACCCGTGGTGAGGTTGATTGCCACCGGCGGAACGATCGCGCATGTGCGCCCCGGCTTTACTCCCGATACCCGGATCGATGGACACCAGCTGCTCGAATCCATCCCGGAATTGGGTAAGTTCGCCCAGATCGAAGTGGAAGAGTTCAGCAAAATCGGCAGCGGCGACTTCTCGACAACCATGCTGGTGGCGTTGGCCAAGCGCATTAACCACATCTATGCAACGGAACCGGCCGTCAGCGCGGTGATCGTGTCAATCGGCTCGAATGCCCTGGAAGAGGTCGGTTATTTTCTCGATCTGACGGTCAAGAGCGACAAACCCATGATCCTGACAGCGGCGCAGCGGCTGCACGGAACTCTTGGTGCGGATGGCGATATGAATCTGCTGGACGCCGTACGGGTGGCGGTGGACCCGCAAACCCGCGGCATGGGGGTTCTGGGGGTCGTCAATGACGAAATCCACGCGGCGCGGGACGTCCGGAAGACGATCAGCCACCGTGTGGATGCGTGGAACTCGGGCGACGCGGGAGACCTGGGACAGGTAGACAAGGATCGTATCAGCTATTACCGGAAACCCATTCGGAAGCATACAACCAGCTCGCAGTTCGATGTCAGCGGCCTGACGGACTTGC
>JAOAPQ010000117.1 GCA_025462965.1 Bryobacterales bacterium | reverse complement strand
GCGCGGGGTTATTCAGAATGTCATAGGCGCGGTTGATTTCGCCGCCGAACTTGAACGAGTGCGAGCCGCGAATCACGGAGAAGTTGTCCACGAATTGCAACCGCCGCTCATCGGGATACGCAGGGCGTTGCAGATAAGTGGCAACACCGTATGTAAAGTTGCCGCCCACGTTGACGTTCGGCCCGGTCGTGTTCGAAAATTCGTATTTGAAATCGCGGCCCCACTGGAACCGGAACTCGTTGACGAGTTATGGCGAAATGCTGGTGGTCAGACGTACGTTGTAACTGTGGATGCGCACGTCGTCCGAGCCATTGCTGCCCGTTCCGTTGTAAAACAGCGAGGTTTGGATGCCGTTCACGTTGTGCGCCCGCATGTAGTTATAGGTCGACGAAAACGCATTTTTCGAGTCGATGAACCAATCGATTTTCACCACAGGCGATTGCTGATTGAAACTGCGGGTCAAGGTATTGCCCGGCGCGCCCCCCGGCAGCCTGGAAAGCATTTTCTGTTTGCCCGCGGCGAGCGCGGCGAGATCTGCCGCCGTGGGATTTGCGGGCAATCCAGCGGTGGAGTTGAGGATGTTGCTCGAATCGAGCGTGAGCAGGGGGAAGGGGCGGATCTGTTGATCGTAGTTTACGAAATAGAAAGCTTGTCTCTGATGATGTTCCCACCGATAGAACCGCCCAGCTGCTGCCGCTGTTCATACGGCTTCACCGCGCCCGTCGCTTTCGAGAGCGGATCCGCCGCGCTCAATCCATGGTTGCGGAAGTAATAGAATCCGTCCGCGTGAAACGCGTTTGAACCTGAGCGCACGACGGTATTGATGCCCCCGCCCAGAGACCGGCCGTATTCCGGCAGAAAGTTCGATTTCTCCACCTGAAACTGTTCGATGGCGTTAGCGCTGATCGAGCTCGCTACGCGTGTGCGGCCCCTCGCTTCGGAAAAGAGAGCCTGATTATCATCCAGGCCTTCGATCTGAAAATTATTGAATATGCCCGAGATGCCCCGATAGCTCAACAGCCCAAAGCGCCCGTCGCGCGTCACGCCGGGGGCCAAAAGCGCGAACTGGTCGTAACGGCGGCCGTTGATGGGCAGGTTATCGATTTCGAGCCGGTTGATCAGACTTACTTCTTCGGTCTGGGTGCTGTCGACCAGCGGCGAGTCCGCGGACACGTCTACCTGGGTAGTGACCGTTCCCACCTGCAACTTCAGCTTGAGGGTTACCGTGCTGCCTACCGTGACCGTGAGATTCTTCTGCTCGATTTTCGTAAAGCCGGTCTTTTCCACTGTCAAGGTATACTGACCGGTCGGCAGCACCGGGATGTTGAAATCGCCCGCGCCTGTCGTCGATACCGTGCGGGTCATGCCCATGCCCGTGTTGGTAGCAGTGACTGTGGCTGACTGCACGGCCTGACCGCTCGCGTCCTGAATCGTGCCGCTGATGGCCCCGGTGCCGAGCTGGCTTTGGGCGCGGAGACGAAACGGACTCGCCGCAAAGAACAGAGCACAAACGCAGATTACCTTCTGGTGTCGCAAACTTTAAAACTCCTTATCCTCTTGGGTTGAAAGACCCTTGCTTATGGTAGGGAGCATGTGTTACGCGCTGATTAAAACGGAAGGGGAAATGCAAAAAGCCCGGGCAGTTACACCCGGGCTTGCTGTCGAAACCGTGCCGGCTTATCCCGGCCCGAAAGATTAGAAAACGAAGCGGACCGCCGCTTGCGCGCGTCGAGCCGTGGTGCCGTCGGGAGCAATCTGTGTTTGCAGGATCGAACCGTAAGACGCGTTCGGCACCAGGGCAACGATGCCGTTCAGCGGCCCACTGGTTTGCCTGATGGCGGTGTACTGCTGCGTAACGCGCGGACCGGATCCGCTGACGATCACGTGGTTGAAGAGGTTAAAGGCCTCGAACATCAGATACACCTTCAGTCTCTCGCCTCCGACCGGCAGCACTTTCGCGATGCGCGCATCCGTTCTGTACTGCGGCCCGATATCCAGAGCCGAAATAGATTCGAATGGTACGCGGTTAGAGCCATTCAGGCCATTGAGAGACCCAGTGCTGAGCACGCCCGGGGCACCGTTCTGCACGCGTATGTTCGGAACGAGTGGCTGCGACGAGGCATTCACGTTGATCACGGACAACTGCCATCCGTTCACCAGGTACTTCGCTGCAAAGCTATCGCCGTGCATAAATGTGGGCGAAGCGATCAGGCTGATCACCAGCCGGTGCCGCTGGTCGATGGAGCTGGACCCCTTCTCACCCTTGTAGTCTCCATTAAAGACCGACGTCGGGAAGGTGGAACCGAACAGTGTGTTGCCGCCGCCGCCCTGGTTGTCATCGATTGCGTGGCCGTAGGTATAGGAGAGCGTGCCCTGCAGCCAGTTGGAGTACCGGCGGTTGGCTTGTACGAGCAGAGCGTTGTAGTAGCTGTTCGCGTTCGATTCCAACTGATAGATCGCGCCGTACGCCGGATTGATGCGCTGCGTGTAAAGGGGCGTCGTGTAGCTGCTGAGCTGGTTACCGCTGGCGTCGAGGATCGGGAAGGTATAGCTGGTGGTCGGGTTCGCCACGTTGGCATCGCGGGTGGCGAGAAGATGCAGGCCGCGGCTCCAGACGTACGATACGGTGAGGCTGGTGTTCTTCGCGATCTCACGCTCGACCGCAACATCCAACTGTTGCGAATAGGGATTGCGCCAGCTCTTGTCGAGATAAAGGATGCTCGAAGTGCCGGCGACGTTCGGCTGCGAAGCAAGCGGCGCCGGAAAGACCGGTCCGCCGGCCGCGATCAGAGGGGCGGTGCCGAGCGTGTAATTGGCCTGATAGAGGCCGTTGGTAATGAACGCGTTCTCAACGGTAGAGCTGGTGTAGCGATTGAAGAAGATACCATAACCGGCACGGAACGATGTCTTCGGATTGATCGCGTAAGCAACGCCGAAGCGCGGCGAGAAGTTCAGGCGCGTCTGGGGGATTACCGCCGTTTGCGGAAACGCCGGGTTGGAGAGCTGTGGCTGCGGCAAGATCGACACGTCGTAGCGGAGGCCGGGGCTGATGGTCAGCTTCGGCGTCACCTTCCACTGATCCTGGACGAAGAAGCCGAGCTCATTCAGGTTCGTATCGACCACCGGGTTTCCGAACGTCTGGCTATAGCTGCTGTAATCCCTGGAACCCGTGGTGTTGCCGCTGAAGTCGAGGGCGAATGAGGTGAGCGTGGGAAAGGAATAGGTTCCGTAACGGTTCGCGAGCCGGCTGACGTAGTCTTCCACGTGCGAGTAGTCGAAGCCGAACTTCACGCTGTGCTGCCCGATGATCCAGGAGTAAGTATCGGCAATCTGGAAGCGCTGTTCGCTGGGATTCAAACGGGGATACCCATTGGGGTAACCCACATTGCTGATGCCATTGACAGTCAACGTGATGGGGCCGACAGATGGCAGCAGGCTAGGACTCGCAGGATCGAATTGGCGGTCCTTGAACCACCCGAAGCGAAGCTCGTTGACAGCGGCGGGCGAAACAACATACGTCCAGCTCGCGCGTCCG
>JAOAPQ010000096.1 GCA_025462965.1 Bryobacterales bacterium | reverse complement strand
CAGAAGTTCGCGAACTGATCCGCAGAATGAGTCGAGAGAACCCACTCTGGGGCGCGCCACGCAATCCACGGTGAACTACTCAAGCTCGGCATTGAGGTGGGCGAGACCAGCGTCGGATAGTATATGGTTCGCCACCGATGGCTGCCCTCCCAGACTTGGACGCTGATTGAATTGAATGGCGCGCAAATCCCTCTCTGTCGCCGAGCGCGACTCGTGATAGTATGTTGCCGCGATGTCCAGATTGGTCCTGCTGTTTTGGACTCTTGAGTTCTTCGCGCAGCAGGTGAAGAACCCGCATAGTTCAGCGGAAGACGTGGCTCAGGGTGAAAAGACGTTCCGCTCTCACTGCTCGCCTTGTCACGGGTTGAAAGGGGATGGCGGTCGCGGTCCCAATCTCTCAAATGGCGTTTTTTATCACGGCAGCACCGATGCCGAGCTCCTGACCAATATCTCGGATGGCATTGCCGGCACCGAAATGCCCGGCTTGTTTTATTCGTCCGATCGCGTATGGCAGGTGGTAGCGTACATACGGTCGCTGAACTCCGCATCTGAGCGGCGTTCCCAAAGAGGCGTCGAGCAGGGCAGTATGCTTTTCAAGAATCAGGGCTGCGGACGGTGCCATCGAATTAAGGGCCACGGCGGACGTATGGGACCGGATCTCTCCGAGATCGGAAAAACCCGCGCCCGTGAGCACCTCCGCCAGGCAATCGTTGAACCGGACGCCGATGTACGTCCGCGCTACTGGGTCGTCATCCTTACCGGCGCCGACGGTAAGAAATACGAAGGTTTCCTCATGAACGAGGACACTTACACTGTTCAGTTCATAGACATGTCGGAACAACTTCATTCCATGCAGAAATCCGAGCTTACGTCCTACCGGATCGACAAGATTTCGAAGATGCCCTCGTACGGGGGCAAACTCACCGGGGAACAGGTTAGTCAACTTGTAGACTATCTGTCTTCTCTGCGTCCCGCTAAGGAATCGCGATGAGAATCCTCGCTTTCCTCTTCATCGCGTCCTCTTTACAAGGTCAAGTGAGCTATCAACGACTCTTGAACGCTCCGCAAGATCCGGGCAACTGGTTGACTTATTCGGGGCGTTACGCCGGTTGGCGTTATTCAGAGCTGAGCCAGATCAACCGCGAGAACGTGAAGGGACTCCGGTTGAAGTGGGTGTATCAGATGCACACCACGCGCATGGTGGAAACAACGCCGTTGGCCGTCGATGGAACGATGTACTTCACTGAGCCACCGAGCAACGTCATCGCCGTCGATGCCGAAACCGGCCGGGAGTTCTGGCACTACCGGCGCGTCCTGCCAACCAAAGTCAATGTCTGTTGCGGCCAGGTGAACCGCGGCGTCGCTGTGTTGGGCGACCAGGTTTTCGTGGGCACGATCGACGCACACCTCGTGTCGCTCGACGCCAAGACCGGCGCGGTGCTTTGGGATGTTGAGGTGGCCGACTACAGGACCGGCCACAGTATCACCGTCGCCCCGCTCATCGTCAAGGATATGGTTGTAACGGGAATCTCGGGGGGCGAATACGGCATCCGGGGATTCCTGGATGCTTATGATGCCAAGACCGGCCAACGACGTTGGCGCTTCTGGACCATACCCGGCCCGGGAGAGAAAGGCAACGAGACATGGGCTGGCAAATCGTGGAAAACCGGCGGAGGTCCGACCTGGGTGACTGGTTCCTTTGACGCTGAAGAGAACCTGATTATTTGGGGCACGGGGAACCCCTCACCGGATTGGAACGGCGATTCTCGCACGGGCGACAATCTCTATTCCGACTCCGCGATCGCCCTCGACGCGGACACTGGAAAGCTCAAATGGCACTACCAATTTGTTCCTCACGATGTCCACGATTGGGATGCGGTTCAGGTGCCTGTGCTGGTCGACGACGAGTGGCAAGGCAGGAAGCGGAAACTTGTCTATTGGGCGCACCGCAACGCTTTTTATTACGTGCTTGACCGGGAGACCGGACAGTTTCTGATGGGAAAGCCGTTCGCCACCCAGACGTGGGCCAAAGGGCTTAACGCGAACGGACGGCCGATGAGATTCCCAAACACCGAACCCTCACCAGAGGGTACTTACCTGTGGCCCGGCGTCCAGGGCGCGACGAATTGGTACTCCCCGAGCTACAACCCGCTTACGAAGTACTTCTACTTGGCTGCGTGGGAAAACCGGAGCGTGTACCGCAAAGGCGAGCAACAGTATTCACCGGGAAACCGCTACATCGGAAGCGTGCCTCTCATCGAGTTGCCGGACGAACCTGGACACGGCGCAATTCGCGCGTTGAATCCAAAAAACGGCGAGAAGATCTGGGAGTACAGCCTGTTCACCAAGCCGTGGGCCGGCGTGCTAACGACTGCCGGCAAGCTACTGTTTGGCGGCAGCGATGAAGGTTATTTCTTCGCCCTGGATGCGGAGACCGGGAGAGAGCTTTGGCACGTGAATACCGGAGGCGTCATCCGAGCCAACCCGATCAGCTACCTGAGCAACGGAAGACAGGTGGTTGCGATCGCCGCTGGCAGTTCGATCTTTACGTTCGAACAACAAAAATGATGCCTGGGAGTGCAGACCTGACCGCGGGAGGCTTCGTTCTTCCTCGACGTCAATTCATCTTTGGAAACGCGGTGTGGATGACCGGCTGTGGCCGGGGACCTCGCAAAATGCTTGCGATCATCCCAAAGGCTAATGCTGACCTATTTTTCCTCACCGTCCATGCGGGTGTTGAGGCGGCGGCCCGCAAGATGAATGTAGGCATCACCTGGAGCGGACCCGATCGTGAGATCGACTACGGGCGGCAGATCCAGATTGTGGATGTCATGATCGCCCGCCGCGTCGATGGGCTTGCGATTTCCGCCACCGACGACCAGGCGCTGATCGGTCCGCTGCAACGGGTCAGCTAGGCAGGCATCCCGGTCACGATCTTCGATTCCGCTCTCGGTATCGAGAACTATGTGAGCTTGGTGGCAACCGACAATTACGGCGGCGGTTGTACAGCAGCCCGCTTGTTGGCGACTGTGGTCCCGCAAATTCCGACCTGATTGGTAAGGTGGGACTTGTCCTTATTCCCTCGATTCTCGCCGGCGAGAGTATTGTCAGCCATCTTCGTGGCACTATTGGGGACGTTCCGCAGTCGTGCAGCTCTCCAGTTTGAGATCGTCGCTCTCCGTCATCAAATCAATGTTCTGCATCGCTCAGCGAAGCGGCCAAAGCTGACGGACGCTGATCGAGTCTTCTGGGCGTGGCTGTCTGAAGTGTGGAGCAACTGGCGAACAGCGCGCGTGATTGTCAGGCCGGAGACCGTGATCGCATGGCACAGGAGAGGCTTCCGATGGTTCTGGACCTGGAAGGTCCGGCACGGAAAGCCTGGCCGCCCGAAGGTGCGAGAAGAGGTTCGCGAACTGATCCGCAGAATGAGTCGCGAGAATCCGCTCTGGGGCGCGCCACGGATCCACGGCGAACTACTCAAACTCGGCATTGAGGTGGGCGAGAGCAGCGTTGGAAAGTATATGGTCCGCCACAGGAGGCCGCCCTCCCAGACCTGGAGGACCTTCCTTGAGAACCATATGAAGAGCACCGTTTCCATCGACTTCTTCACGGTGCCGACGCTCCGATTTGAGGTCCTGTATGTGTTCCTGGTGCTGGCACACGATCGCCGCCGGATACT
>JAOAPQ010000029.1 GCA_025462965.1 Bryobacterales bacterium | reverse complement strand
CTGTCGGGATGGCGATCGATCGCGGTAACGGGCGTCTCTTTATCGGCTGCCGCGGCCCCCAGAAACTCATTGTGATGAGCACGAAAGATGGCCACGTCCTGTCGGACATGCCCATTGGACCGAGTGTCGATGCGGTGAAGCTCGAGGGCGGGCAGGCGTTCGCCAGCACTGCCGGCGCTCAGCTCTTTGTTGCCGCAGAGCGGACGCCGGGCAAGTTCGAGATCGTTCAGACCGTAAAGACCGGTGAAGGCGCGAGAACGATGACGATAGACCCATCGACTCACAAAATCTTTCTGCCTGCCGCGGAATACGAGGCCGGAACGAACGGCAGAAGGGCCGTGAAGCCGGGAAGCTTTATGATTCTAGTCGTCGCGCGGCAGACCTCGAAAAGCAACTGAGCCCTTCGGCTGCTGGTAAATATCCCTGACTCTCTCTTCACAGTTCCGCCTCGGAAGTCCTCGCCAACCGATCTTTTCTAATGCGGCGAGCACTCTCGCCTGACACAGGACGCCCGGCAGTTCAATCCCCAGATTCCCTCCTTCATCACAATCAGCCACGCGTCGCCCGCCTCTCCGGGGTAGACTTAAAACTTAACTTCCTCAGCCCCGTAGCTTCGTTCCGTCCTATATGTGGATCGTAAAACTTGCGCTGCGCCGTCCCTACACCTTCGTAGTCGGCGCCCTCCTGGTGCTTGTCCTCGGGATCGTCACGATCCTGCGCATGCCCGTGGACATTTTCCCGTACATCGATATCCCGGTCGTCAGCGTCATCTGGCAATACTCGGGCCTCGCCCCCGAAGAAATGGAGCGCCGCATCGTCACTATTGCCGAGCGCTCCATGACCACCACGGTCAACGATATCGAGCACATCGAATCGCAATCGCTCTATGGCGTCGCCGTCATCAAACTCTTCTTCCAGCCCGGCGTGCACATTGAAGCGGCCGTCGCGCAGATCACCGCGAATTGCCAGAGTGTCACCCATATTCTGCCGCTCGGAATCACGCCCCCTCTGGTGGTGCAGTACAACGTTTCGAATGTTCCCATCCTCCAGGCCAGCCTGGGAGGGAAAGGCTTCTCTGAAGCGGAACTCTACGATTTCGGGCTGAACTTCATCCGCACCGGACTCGCCAACGTGCAGGGCGCTTCCATCCCCACGCCATACGGCGGCAAGCCGCGCCAGATCATGGTCGATCTCGAACCCGACCAGATGTTCTCCAAAGGCATCTCTCCCTCCGAGGTCAGCACCGCCATCAACGAAGGCAGCGTCATCCTTCCCGGAGGCAGCGCGAAGTTCGGCGAGCGTGAGTACCGCGTTCGCATGAACAACACTCCGGAAGTGCTGGAAGAGCTGAACAATCTCCCGATCAAACTGGTGAATGGAACGCCTGTCTATATTCGCGATGTCGCGCAGGTGCGCGATGGCTACGCGATCCAGACCAACATGGTGCGCGAGGATGGCCGCCGCGCCGCGCTCCTCACCATCCTTCGCAACGGAAACGCGTCCACGCTTGAGGTCGTCGAGCGCATCAAGAAGGCACTGCCCGCGGTAATGGCCACCCTGCCGCTGGGCCTCAATCTCAAGCTGCTCTTCGATCAATCCCTCTTCGTACGCGCCGCCATCGATGGCGTCCTGCGCGAAGGAACCATCGCCGCATGCCTCACCGCGATGATGATCCTGCTATTCCTCGGAAGCTGGCGCAGCACGCTGATCGTCTCCGTCTCCATACCGCTATCCATCCTGGTCTCCATCATCGTCATGCGGTTCCTCGGGCAGACGCTGAACGTGATGACTCTGGGCGGCCTTGCCCTCGCGGTCGGCATTCTGGTTGATGACGCCACCGTCGAAATCGAAAACATCCATCGCAACATGGGTGAAGGCAAGCCGATCCTGCAGGCAATTCTCGATGGCGCGGAGCAGATCGCGATTCCAGCCTTCGTCTCCACGCTTTCCATTTGTATCGTGTTTGTTCCGGTCGTCTTCCTCAACGGCGCGGCGAAGTCTCTCTTCACCCCGCTCGCCATGGCTGTGGTTTTCGCCATGCTCGCGTCGTATCTGCTATCCCGCACCATCGTGCCGACCATGGCGAAATACCTCCTCGCCGGCGAAGCGTATCTGCACGCGCCCGGCCACGAACGCGAGCGCCCGCGCAGCTGGTTCGGCAAACTCCACGCCGCATTCGAACGCGGCTTCGAGCGCATGCGCGAAAGCTACCGCGGCCTGCTGCTCTGGGCGCTTGCGCACCGGCTCGCGACCGTTGGCCTTTTCGGACTCTTCTCCCTCGCTTCTCTCGGCGTCGTGCCGTTTCTCGGCCAGGACTTCTTTCCCTCCGTCGATGCCGGGCAGTTCCGTCTCCACGTGCGCGCCCCTCCCGGCAGCCGGATCGAAGAAACCGCGCGCATCCTGAACCAGGTCGAAGACCTCATCAAGCAGACCGTCCCGCCCCGCGAATTGACCATGGTGCTGGACAATATCGGCGTCCCTCAGGGCGGCTCCAACATTGCCTTCGGCGATCCTTCCATGGTGGGACCCGCCGACGCCGAGATCCTGGTCTCCCTCAACAAGGAGCACGCTCCCACCGCCGGCTACGTCAAACTGTTGCGCGCATCGCTTCGCCGCAAATTTCCGCAGCTGGTCTGCTTCTTTCAGCCCTCCGATATCGTCAGCCAGATCCTGAACTTCGGCCTCCCCGCGCCCATCGATATTCAGGTCGTCGGCCGCAACCTGGAGACGAACTACAAGCTCGCCGAGCAGATCCGCCGCCAGGTCGAAAGGATTCCCGGCGCGGCCGATGTCCACGTGCATCAGGTCGTCAACGCCCCTGAAATTCGCCTGAATGTGGATCGCACCCGCGGTGTGCTCCTTGGTATGAGCGAGCGCCAGGTCGCCAACAATATGATGATCTCGCTCAGCTCCAGCGGCCAGACAACCCCGAACTACTGGCTCAATCCGAAGAACGGCGTCAGTTATCTCGTCGCCGTCCAGACGCCGGAATACAAGATGAGCTCGATCGATGACCTGCAATCCACCCCGCTTACCTCGCTGACCCAGGCCAACCCGCAGATGCTGACGAACCTTACTACTGTGCAGCGCATCAACTCGCCCGCCGTCGTGAGCCACTATAGCGTGCAGCCGACCTACGATATCTACTGCACCACGCAAGGCCGCGATCTGGGCGGCGTCGCCGGCGATATCGATCGCGTGCTCAACGGCATCAAGCCGCCTCGCGGCACGACTCTCGTGATGCGCGGCCAGGTGGAGAGCATGCGCTCGTCCTTCATCGGTCTTGGCTTCGGGCTCCTGTTCGCCATTCTCCTCGTATACTTTTTGATGGTCGTGAATTTCCAGTCGTGGCTCGATCCGCTCATCATCATGATGGCGCTGCCCGGTGCGCTTTCGGGCATTCTCTTCATGCTGTTCATTACGCAAACCACGCTCAGTGTCCCGTCGCTCATGGGCGCGATCATGAGCGTCGGCGTCGCCACCGCGAACAGCATTCTGCTGGTAACGTTCGCCAACGATCAGCGAATTATCGAGGATGCCACCGGGGCCGCGCTCGCCGCCGGCTACACCCGCCTTCGGCCTGTCCTGATGACCGCCCTTGCCATGATCATCGGCATGTTGCCGATGGCCCTCGGCTTCGGCGAAGGCGGAGAGCAGAACGCACCCCTCGGCCGCGCCGTCATCGGCGGACTGGCAGCCGCCACTTTCGCTACTCTATTCTTGGTACCCGTGATCTACGCCACGTTGCGGCGGCGCGCTCCATTTGAGGAAGAAGCTATCTGATGATTGCCGCACAGCCAAATACCCAAGCCCCGCGAGTGGCCCCGCGGCGCCGCTCCAAAGCCCGCACATTGATTGTTGGGTTCGTCTTGCTGGCGGCGCTTATAGCGCTGATCGCCGGCGGCGCCATCCAGCGCCTGCAGCGCCATAACGCGCTTGCCGCCGACGTCAAGGCCATCGAAACCGGCGAGCCCGAAGTCAACGTCGTCAGCCTGAAGGCCGCGGCGCCGACGAGCGAGATCTCCCTCCCCGCCAGCATGCAGGCGATCCAGGAAGCGCCCATCCACGCCCGCACCGATGGCTACCTGAAAACGCGCGGCGTCGATATTGGCGACCATCTGAAGGCGGGAACGCTCATGGCCGTCATCGAGTCGCCCGAAATCGATCAGCAGCTCGCCCAGGCCAAAGCGACCCTCGCGCATGCCGTCGCCGCGCTCGCGCAGGCGAAGGCCAACCTGAAGGAATCGCAATCGCGCATGAGCATTGCCAAAGCGACTTCCGACCGTTGGAAGACCCTCGTCGGCAGGGGCGTCGTTTCGAAGCAGGAAGGCGAGGAGAAGCAAAGTATCTATGACTCCGCGGCGGCAAGTGTCGATGCCATTGCTTCGAGCGTGACCGCCGCCGAAGCCGATATCACCGCCCAACAGGCGAACGTGAACCGCCTCCTTGAGATGCAAAGCTTCGAGCGCGTGGTCGCGCCATTCGATGGCATTGTGACCGCGCGCAATGTCGATCCCGGCACGCTGATCACGAGCGGCAGCGGAAGCGGCAACCGCGAGCTGTTCCGGATGGCCAAAACGGACGAGCTCCGCATTTTCGTGAACGTTCCGCAATCGTACTCCGTCGCGATCCACCCGGGTGAGATAGCCAACGCGCGCGTCGGCGAATTCCCCGGCCGCAATTTCCCGGGCAAGATCGTTCGCACGGCCGACGCGCTCGACCCCAGTTCACGCACTCTGCTGACCGAAGTCCACATCCCGAACGGCAGCCACGTGCTTCGCCCCGGCATGTTCGCCTCCGTTCGCTTCTCCATTAACCGGACCGTAACTCCGGTGCTCGCGCCCGCGGGTGTCTTCGTCTTCCGCTCGGACGGCCCGCACCTGGCCCTCGTCGGCGCGGACAGCCGCGTCCACTATGCCAAGGTGACGCTCGGCCGCGACTACGGCGCGAACATGGAAATCGTATCCGGCGCCGACCCCGGCCAGCGAGCCATTTTGAATCCGACGGACGATCTCCCCGAAGGCGCAAAAGTCCAAATCACAAAATAGCTAAAAAATCCAAATCACAAACTTGCTCAAAAAATCACAAAGCAGATAAAATTCCAAATCACAAAGTATTGCAAAAGT
>JAOAPQ010000024.1 GCA_025462965.1 Bryobacterales bacterium | reverse complement strand
ATCCTGGCGTCCTGGTGCGGCCGGAAGGTCGACAAGCAGAAGATTCGTGAACGGGACGGATGGGCGGATCTCCCCGCCATCCGGTTGGGCCACGTTTACGAGATCAAATCGACTTATATCCTCCAGCCCGGACCCGCGGCTCTTACGGAAGGCGTGCGGCAGTTGCACACGATCCTGGCGGGAGTCGTGAACTGCCGGCCGGCGGAAAGTCTCGAACCTTCAGAACCCCTCGATCCGGATTTTGTGAGATGAGTCCAAATGTCCCAATCGAAGATCGTTGCCTGATCGTTCTTGTTGGGCCGCCGGGGTCGGGAAAGAGTACGTGGGCGCGCCACAACCGCCATGGCGTAGTACATGTCTCGCAGGACGATCTGATCGATGCGATCACCCCGGGCGGTTTCGATCATGTGTATCGTTCCGTCTATCGGGCAGCGGAAGACGCCACAGCCCGAGCGGCACTCCAGGCGGGCCATACCGTTATAGTGGACCGCACGAATCGTACGCGCGCGCACCGCGAACGCTGGCTTGCACTCGCGCGCCAGGAGTCCTGCCCCGCAATTGCCGTCGTGATGTCAACCGCTGAAGAACTCTGCCGCGAACGGAATGCGAAACGCGAGGGAAACCGGCGCGTAAGCGAGGAGCGAATGGGACGAATGTTCGCCGCGCTCGAACCCGTGAGGCTGGACGAAGGTTTTGCCGCCGTTCATTTCGGGAACGGCGTAGGGTTGGGCATCGGCTTGACCGAAATTCTTTCAGTAAAGGAGCAGCTATTTCATGAGTATTGCCACGAAACGAGGTGACGGGGGCCAGACTGGCCTCTCGGGCGGAATCCGGGTTTCCAAAACTCATCCGCGGGTCGAATCCTACGGCACCATCGACGAATTGATTTCACACATGGGCTTCGCACGGTCCATCTGTCAGGATGCGGATATCGCAAGCCGTGTGGAGAGAATTCAGCGGGAACTATACAAGGTCGGCTCGGCAATCGCTACCCCACCGGAGTCAAAGAAAACTCCGCCGGAGATCACGCCCGCGATGGTGGATGCTCTCGAAGCCGAGGTCCATCGGATTGAAGCGGAGCCTGGCGTTCTTGCTGACTGGTCGCTTCCGGGGGGCGCTCCCGACGCGGCGGCCCTCGACGTAGCTCGTACGGTATGCCGCCGTGCGGAGCGACTCGCGACATCACTCATGGAGGCCGGAGTGATTCAGAATCCGAACATCCTGGCGTATCTGAATCGGCTCTCCGATGTGCTGTGGCTCTTCGGACGCCTGGTTGAGGCACGCTTAGGGGTCAATTCCTCATTACGCACTGAGGATAAGCCGGGGCCGCGCTGGTCGCGAGCCTGGTGAGTGCTGCGATGCCGCCCCCTTTCAACGACGAAGAACGTCGCGGGGTATACCGCGCGATCTATGAACGCCGCGATGTTCGCACGCAGTTTCTTCCTGACCTGGTGCCGGACGACGCGCTCGGCCGGATTCTGAATGCGGCGCATCATGCGCCATCAGTCGGCTTCATGCAGCCCTGGGATTTCCTGGTGATTCGAGACTTCTCAACCCGCGAGGAAGTACACCGGAATTTTGAGTGCGCCCGCCGCCGTGCGGCCGATACCTATAAGGGCGAGCAACGGAAACTCCATGACGACCTGAAATTGGAGGGGATTCTCCAGGCACCGCTCAATATCTGCGTCACCTGCGAGAACAACCGGTCCAAAGGGAGTGGCCTGGGCCGTCAGACAGACCCGGCGGTTGCTCTCTACTCTACCGTGTGCGCGGTTCAGAACCTGTGGCTTGCCGCGCGGGCCGAGTCGCTTGGTGTGGGATGGGTCAGTATCTTCGATTTCGAACAGCTTAAGTCCACGCTGGGCATCCCGTCGAATCTCACTCTGGTCGCCTATTTGTGCGTCGGCTACGTGTCTGAATTCAGGCCACAGCCGGAACTCGAGGAAAAGGGGTGGGAGAGTCGTGGAACACTCGCCAGCGTCACTCATTTTGAGCGCTGGGGAGTGCATGAAAACGGCGAGCCAAAGTGAACGCGCGTGCACTCATGATCCTCGGGACAGCTTCCCATGTCGGCAAGTCGCTCCTGACAGCGGGATTAGGGCGCATCTTTTCGGACGATGGAATCTGCGTGGCGCCGTTCAAAGCGCAGAACATGTCGTTGAATTCTGCGGCGACGCCCGATGGACGTGAGATCGGCCGCGCGCAGGCACTGCAGGCGGAAGCGTGCCGCGTAACTCCGTGCGCAGAGATGAATCCCGTGCTTATCAAGCCGTCGTCCGAAACGGGCGCGCAGGTCATGTTGCTCGGGAAGGTGTGGGGACAGGTAACGGCGTCGGACTATCATCAGCGCCGGGTCGAAGAATTGTTTCCAGCGGTGATCGAGAGTTACCGGACGATGGCGGCGCGTCACCAGCTGATGCTGCTCGAAGGCGCCGGCTCACCCGCGGAGATCAATCTTCGCAAGCACGACATCGTCAACATGCGAATGGCGCACGCCGTAGATGCGGCGTGTGTGCTGGTGGGCGATATCGATCGAGGAGGTGTCTTCGCGTCCCTGCTCGGCACCATGGAATTGCTCGAAGCCGAAGACCGCGCCAGAATCCGGGGCTTCGTGATTAATAAATTCCGGGGCGATGTCTCACTCCTCGTTCCCGGCGTGGAGATGATGGAACGGCGATTGGGGATTCCGTGTGCCGGCGTAGTGCCGTTTCTTCAAGACCTGGGGCTTGAAGAAGAAGATGGCGTGGCGCTGGATGATCGCCGGACCGTATGGCAGGACCGATCTTCGCTGCCCAGCCGCCAGTTGCGAATCGGCGTAATCGCGGTTCCGCATATGGCGAACTTTACGGATTTCGACGCGCTTGCCGCAGAACCGTCGGTCTCTCTCGTATCTATCGAAGATCCGCTGGAGGCGAGCCTCGCCGACGTGCTCATACTGCCCGGCAGCAAGCAAACGCTCGACGACCTTCAGTGGATCCGCGACCGCGGCTTTGAGCCCTTTCTCGATGCTTATCCGGGCTTCGTCATTGGTGTCTGCGGCGGCTTCCAGATGCTGGGGCTTTCCATCGAAGACCGGGCGGGCGTGGAGAGTGCCGGCCGTCCTCGCACAATGCATGGTCTCGGCAAGCTAGCTGTCCACACCGTCATGCGCTGCGAGAAAACGGTCCGGCGCACGTGTGGGCGAACCCGTCTGTGGGGAGGATGCTCTTTCAGCGGGTACGAGATTCACATGGGTGAGACGACGTCTGAAGACTACGGCGGCTCAGGATGGAGCGATGTCATCCTGTCGTCCGGACGGGTGTGCGGAACCTACATCCACGGTCTGTTCGATGATGACGGACTCCGCCACGGCTTCCTCGATTTCACTCGCCGGGCGTGTGGACTTGCGCCCGCGCCGGACCACGCATGCATCGGGGCACAACGCCAGGCCCGCATCGACCGCTGGGCCAGCCATCTTCGCCGATCGCTCGATGTGAAGCGCATCCGCGAATGGGCCAATATATGACCGCGACCCAATTGGCCATTGCTTACGCCCTGGATCTTCTGGTCGGCGATCCGGAATGGTTCCCACATCCGGTCCGCTTCTTTGGTCTGTTGACCCGCGCGGGCGAACGTTTACTGCGGCCGTTCACGTCGGGACCCACGAGCGAGATCCTCGCAGGCACCGCGCTGACGATTTCCGTGGCGTCGGTTGGCTGGGCTTTGGGACGTCCGAATAATTCTGCGTGGCAGGTCCTGCTCGCGTGGACCGCCCTCGCGACTCGATCTCTTTTGGACGAAGCTCAGGCAGTAATCCGGGCGCTCGAAGCTGGTGATCTCGATCTCGCCCGGCGGCAACTTTCGCGCATTGCGGGCCGCGACACGGCGAATCTCGATGCAACCGAAATCTCCCGGGCTGCCATCGAGACGCTGGCCGAGAGTGCCTGCGACGGTATTGTCGCGCCGCTATTCTGGCTCGCAGCCGGAGGCGTTCCCTGCGCTATGTCCTACAAGGCGATCAATACGCTCGATTCCATGATTGGCCACCCTGAGCCGCCCTATCGGTGTTTTGGCCGGGCAGCCGCGCGGCTCGACGATGCCGCCAGTTTTATCCCGGCTCGACTGACCGGATTATGTATCGTGACAGCTGCAAGATTCCAGGGGTTGGATGCTGAAGGCGCGCAAAGGATCTGGCTCCGCGACGGTGATCGTCACGCGAGCCCAAACGCTGGCCAGAGCGAGGCCGCAATCGCCGGAGCACTCGGGGTACAACTCGGCGGCCCGAGTTCTTATGATGGCGATCCACATCATGCACCGTTACTGTATGCAGAGGGCCGGCCTGCTTCGTTGCGTGATGCGAAATCGGCCTTGTCACTGATCGCTCTGGTCTCCGTTATCGCATTCGGTGCCGCGCTCCTCGTGGTCGCCGGGGGGCGCCGGAGATGATCGCGCACGGTGGCGATGTGTGGCAGGCCGGAGAGGCCCTCGGCATTTCAGCCTCGGAGTTATTGGATTTCAGCGCGAATATCAATCCGCGCGGCTTGCCCGCGCGTGCGCGTGAGCGGCTTGCGCACGACGCGTCAGATGCCCGCTTGCTGAGTTATTACCCCGACCCCTCCGCCGGACGTCTGCGCACTGCCCTAAGTGAACAACTCGGTGTGCCAGCCGATGCGATTGTCGTTGGCCCCGGAGCTGAATCTCTGCTTGGACCCATTCTGCGTTGCCTGCAAGCCCGGAAACTGCTTGTTCCGATTCCTGCCTTTGGCGAATACCGGCGGGTATGCGAGCAGAACCAGATGGAGTTCGCTCCGTTTCCGCTCAATCGCGACGAGCTATTCCAAACACCAGTCAAGCTTCTTTGCGGGCGAATCGAATCCGAATCTCCCGGTGCAATCCTCTTGAACAACCCGCACAACCCTTCGGGTGCGATGCTTGGCTCGGAGGATATCCGGCGTGTCGCCGACACCGCCATCTCTACGCTCGCGACACTGGTGCTCGATGAAGCCTTTATCGATTACGCCCCGCACGCTAGTCTTGTTCGCGAGGCGGCCGCTCAGCCCGCACTGATTGTGCTTCGATCGCTGACGAAGTTCTACGGGTGTCCCGCGTTAAGAGTGGGCTACGCGGTTGCCCATCCCGATACGATCCGGCTTATCCAGGCGTATTTGCCAACATGGCCGGTAACTCAACTGGTGTTGGACACTCTGGCCGAGGCCGTTGCGGATCGCAAACACGCGGAAGCATCTCTTCTGGAAAACGAAGCCGAACGTAAGAGCCTCGCTCATTCGCTTTGCGGCCTCGGACTCTTCGTGTTCCCAGCGGCAGCAAACTACCTGTTTGTTGAATTGCCCACGGACGCACCAGCTGCCTCGGACCTACGCGCGCGTCTGCTCACGAAGCATCGGATTCTGATTCGGAACTGCGACTCCTATGAGGGACTGGCATCCGGACGTTACGTGCGCTTCGCTGTGCGCTCCGGTGAAGAGAATTGCCGCCTGATCCGGGCTCTCAGGGAAGAATTGAGCTTGCCGTGACATTACTGGAAAAGACATTACAAGAGATCTGCCCAATCGACCCGCGCTGGATTGAAACCGCGAGCCGGCACCAATTAGAACTGACGAAACCGCCCGGGAGTCTTGGCCGCTTAGAGGAGGTCGCCAACCGGTGCGCAGCAATCAGACAAACCCTTGCAATGACGGCCAATCGCCCGAGAATCGTCCTCTTCGCCGCCGATCATGGCGTTTGTGCGGAGGGCGTAAGCGCGTATCCTCAGGAGGTCACCGCTCAGATGGTTATGAACTTCCTCCGCGGCGGCGCTGCCATCAACGCTTTCGCTCGTTCGGGAGGAATCGAGTTAAAGGTGGTGGATATCGGCGTGGCGGCGTCCCTGCCTGCTTCGGATGACCTGGTCGCCCGCCGCGTCGCCCGCGGAACTCGAAACTTTTGCCAGGAGCCGGCAATGACAGAAGAGCAGCTCATGTGCGCCCTCAACGCCGGTATTGAGCTCGCGCTCGAATCGGCAATAGCAGGGTGCGATCTTCTCGGTTTCGGCGAGATGGGTATCGGAAACACGACGTCGGCAAGTGCGATTGCCGCAGCCCTCACGGGTAACACCCCCGAAGCCGTCGTCGGTTGCGGCGCGGGCGCCGATGAAGCGTGCTTGGCGCGGAAACGCTCCGCCATCCGGCGCGCGCTTGACTTGCATGCCGACAGTCTGCAAGACCCGCTCGGAATTCTGCGATGCGTTGGTGGTCTGGAGATCGCGGCGATGTGCGGCTTCTGCTTTGGCGCCGCTGCCCGAAGGGTCCCCGTTGTCACCGACGGATTCATCGCAACATCGGCCGCTGCCCTGGCTGTGCATCTCTCCCCGTCCGTCTCGGGGTATCTGTTCGCGTCACACCGTTCGGCTGAGCCCGGACATGCCTTCTTCCTCTCATTACTCGATCAGGACCCGCTGCTTGATCTTGCTATGAGACTCGGGGAAGGCACAGGCGCAGCTCTCGCCGTAAAGGTCATTCAGGCGGCGGTTGCGGCGTTTACCGGCATGGCAACTTTCGCCAGTGCGGGAGTCTCCAACAGATGAAATCGCTTGTGGCGGCGATCGCATTCCTGACCAGGGCTCCCGTAGGAAAAATGGTCACGTTCGACTCATCGGACGTAGCTCGCTCGGCCGGTTGGTTTCCGCTCGTCGGGATTCTGCTTGGCGGCGTATATAGCCTCGCTGCCGCCTTTCTGAAGAGCCATCTGCCCGTCGCGGTGGTTGCCGTGTTGCTGGTAATCCTCGATGCGATCGCTACAGGAGCCCTGCATTTTGACGGGCTCGCCGACGCCGCTGACGGGTTCGGCGGAGGGAGGAACCGGGAAGATGTTCTTCGCATCATGCGCGACCATGCCATCGGCAGTTACGGAGGCCTTGCTTTGGCGGCGGTCGTCGTCCTCAAGGTAACCGCGTATGTCGCTCTGCTGAATCGAAGTAATTGGATCGCGGCGTTGATTCTTACACCCGGTATGGGACGGTGGGCTATTCTACTTCTCACGGCGACATTACCCTACGCGAGGCCATCTGAATCCGTAACCGAAGGTATGGGGAAACGCTCGCTGATTTGGGGCACCGTGGCGATATCGGCTGCTCTGGTTGCCGCAAGCTCCCTGCGTGCCTGCATGGCAATGGTCTCCGTCGTTGTGGTTACCACTCTCTTCGGTTCATACTGTCGCCGGCGGATCGCAGGGATCACAGGAGATACGCTGGGCGCAAACCTTCAACTGTGCGAAGGTGCAGTTCTCCTCACATTCTTATGGTCAGGTCTTCCGCAATGACGCGCGTCTGGCTGATCCGCCATGGTGAACCAGCCGCCGAGGCGACGCATCGATGCTATGGTTCCCTGGATGTGGGACTGTCCAAAAAGGGCCAAGAGCAAATGGAGCACGTCGCGGAGTACCTTAGATCCGAACCAATCGCTTGCATTTACTCAAGTCCGCGTTCGAGAGCGCAGCAAGGAGCCAGAACTCTCGCCTTTTCGGTTTTGCGACCTGTTGAAGTCGTCGAGGATCTTCGTGAGATAGACTTCGGAGATTTTGAGGGACTCTCATACGACGAAATCGGCGTCCGGTACCCCGATTTGTATCGTAAGTGGATGGAGGAGCCAACGGAAGTGCTGTTCCCTAACGGGGAGAGTTTTCCCGACATGCGCACCCGGGTTCTCAAAGCATTCGAAGCTATCCAACGCAAACATGATGGGCAGACCATCGCAGTCGTGAGCCACGGAGGCGTCAACCGCATATTGCTCGCCGGCGCCTTACAGATTCCGGACAAATGCATCTTCCGCTTGGCGCAGGATTATGCGGCGATCAATCTCCTGGCATTTATGCACGGATTGCCAGTAGTGCAGCTGTTGAATTTACGCGCACAATGACCGAGCGCGTCGCGCAAGAGGGTGGGCTCCGCTGGCAATTCGCGCTGCGTTCCTCGCCCGTCTCGCGCGCCGATGCCACGACGAAGGTATCCAGAATCTGCTCATTGGGCGGCGGGTTCGAACACGGTAGCGGCAATTCTTCCACAGTCTAGAAGTTCGTGAGCTTTCGGTAGGCGTGCGTAAGTCAGAAACAGTAGCCCTGGGCCACCCAGTAATGCCAGTCGGCGATGGCTTCGGCGGTCGAGTCGTCGGGATCAACAGCCACCAGTTGTGACAAGGGGACTG
>JAOAPQ010000003.1 GCA_025462965.1 Bryobacterales bacterium | reverse complement strand
CCTCGCACGCAGGTGTCACCATCGGCGCGCAACCGGTTTGGGACCCGCGGCGCTGGGGCGGCATGATGCAAACCAGCCGCTCGCTGCGCGCGCAACTAAATCGCGCGAAAAACAAGGGCGTGCAAATAGAGCGCGTCCACGCACGGGATGCGGACGCGAACAGCGAACTTGAATCGATCCTTTCCCAATGGCTTTCGGGCCGTGGACTTCCACCCATGCACTTCCTGGTCGAGCCGGACGCTCTGAAGGGCGAACTGGCGGATCGCCTGGTGCTGGCGGCCCGAGGCCCCCGTGGCATTGCCGGATTTCTGGTCGCATCGCCGATTGCCGCGCGCGGAGGATATCTGATCGAACAGGTGGCGCGCCTGCCTGATGCTCCGAACGGAACGAGCGAACTGATGATCGACGCCGCCATGCGGATCTTCGCGGAAGAAGACCGCGGCTATGCCACACTCGGCCTGGTGGCGCTCTCCCGCAACGCGGACGCAGGACTCAGGCGCAACCCGTTCTGGCTTCGGACCTTGATGCTTCTGGCTCGCACGCATGCAAACCGGTTCTACAACTTCCAGGGGTTGGAGCGTTTTCGGACCAAGATGAAGCCTGACCGTTGGGAGAAAATCTACGCCATTTCGAATGAGCGTGTTTTCTCGCCGCTTGCGCTCTATGCGATTGGCGAAGCATTCGCGGGAATCTCGCCCTGGAGGGCTATCGCGATCGCCGCGATGCAGGCCCTGCGCAAGGAACTTCGCGCGGGCGGTTGATGTAAGATCGCAAAAGAGGTGCGCCATGGAATTGCGCGTCAACGAGCGCGTGCGGAGCGTGAAGGACGGCGATCCGGGCCGGAGCCTGTTGAGCGTTCTACGCGATGAGCTGGACTTAACCGGAACCAAGTACGGCTGCGGCGAAGGCCAGTGCGGAGCCTGCACCGTTCTGCTGGATGGCTTGCCCACCCGGTCCTGTCTCACGACTCTGAAGGCCGCGGCCGGAAAGAAAATTACGACCATCGAAGGCCTCGAGCGCAACGGGGAGTTGCACCCGCTGCAGCAGGCGTTTATTGACGCCGACGCGATGCAGTGCGGCTACTGCACAGCCGGCATGATTGTGAGCGGCGCGGGCCTGCTCGCCAAAAATCCGGACCCGACGACGCCCGAGATTCTCCACGCCATGCAGGGGAACGTTTGCCGCTGTGGCACCTATCCCAAGATCGTGAATGCGGTGCGTCTCGCCGCGCGCTCCCTGAAGCGAGGCTCCCATGCAGCTTGAAATAGAACGCTACGAACTGGCGGAAGGCCCCGCATACCGCTTCGAGCTCGAGCGCCGGGATTTCTTCAAGCTCCTGGGCGGCGGCATCGTGTTGCTGCTCGCTATGCCGGGGTCGGCCCAGGAATCAGGCGGGGGACGCCGCGGCGGCGCCGTGCCACAGGAGGTCTCCGCGTGGATGCACATCGGCGAAGACAGCCGCGTGACATTTTTCACCGGCAAGGTGGAGGTCGGGCAGAACATCCGGACTTCGCTCACGCAGGCCGTCGCCGAAGAACTCCATACTTGGCCTTCCCTGATTCAGCTCACCATGGCGGACACCGATCTCACACCCTACGATATGGGCACATTCGGCAGCCGGACCACCCCCACCATGGCGCCCCAATTGCGTCATGTCGCCGCGTCCGCGCGGGAGTGGCTGATCGAGCTCGCCGCCGCCGAATGGAAAGTGGACCCGAAGGCTGTTCACATCGCAGATGGAAAGGTCCTGACCGACGGAAAATCCGCCAGCTTCGGCGAGCTCGCCAAAGGCAAGAACCTCGTCCGGACCGTCGGACACGACGCCGTCGCGAAGCCGATGGGCGAATCGCTTCCCAAAGTAGGCGCCCGTAGCATTGTCACCGGCGCCCATCGTTACACCTCGGACGTGAAGCGTCCCGGCATGGTGTACGGCCGCATGCTCAGGCCGCCGGCGTTTGAAGCCAAGCTGATTTCCGCGGACACCAAAGCCGCCGGGCAAATTCCCGGTGTCCAGGTTGTCCAGGATGGCGGCTTCATCGGAGTCGTGGGTCCCGAACGCGGTGCTCTTACGGAGGCCATCGAAGCAATTCATGCCGAGTGGACGACCGTTGCGCAGCCTTCGAGCAAGGAGCTCTTCACTTATCTGAAAGCCAACGTCCACGAGGGCCGCGCCCCTCAACCCAACGCCGCTCTCGACGAAGCGCTCCTGAACGCCGATCATAAGTGCGAAGCCACGTATACCGTCGCCTACATCGCGCACGTACCGCTCGAGCCGCGCGCGGCGGTGGCCGAATGGAACGGCGGCAAACTGACTGTGTGGACCGGAACTCAGGTCCCGTTCGGAGTTCGCGATGAACTGGCCGAAGCATTCCAGGTTCCCAAAACCAGTGTGCGCGTCATCGTGCCCGATACGGGTTCGGGATACGGCGGCAAGCACACCGGCGAGTGCGCCATCGAAGCGGCGCGTCTCGCCAAAGCCGCTGGCAAGCCCGTGAAGCTGGCGTGGACGCGCGAGGAAGAGTTCACCTGGGCATACTTCCGTCCCGCCGGTGTGATCGATATCCGGGCGGGCGCGCGCAAAGACGGAACGCTTTCCGCCTGGGATTTCCACAACTACAATTCCGGCGGTT
>JAOAPQ010000919.1 GCA_025462965.1 Bryobacterales bacterium | reverse complement strand
GCTGCTGGATGCGGAGACACTGCAGGGCTACAAACTGCTGATTATCTTCCGCGACGGCATGACTTGGCCGGACGGCTATCCGGACGAAAGCAGCAATGCTGCGTTTGCGCATCTCAATAACGCAAAGGTTGTGAGTGACCCACCGCTGCCGAAGTGGGGAGGCCAGCCGAACTACTGGATTACCCCGTCGCAAGGCAAAGCTGTGAGGGACTTTGTGTCTGCAGGTGGAGGCGTTCTCTTTTTCCACAACGTTACGTACATCAGCCCTCACAATGCCGACTTCCGGGATGTGTTAGGCGCTGTCACGCAACAACATCCGCCCATTCGTCCGTTCAAAGTAAGAGTTGTAAACAAGTCCCACCCAATAACGCGTGACGTAAACGACTTTGTCGTTACAGACGAACAGCATTACGTCACATATGAGAAGGATCCGAAGTATCTTTTGCTGGAAAGCGTGAATGAAGATGGTCTTGACTTTAAGGGCTTGGGCAAGAGCTCCGCTGCCGGATGGGCTTACGATTACGGCAAGGGACGCGTGTGCTATCTGGCCCCCGGGCACCTCTTGGTGGATTTGTGGAACCCGGAATTTGAAAAGCTTCAGCGGAATGCGATCCGCTGGCTGATGAGGCAGATCTAAGCAGGCTCTCAACGTTGGCGCATCAACAGGATGCAGACCGGTTGCGGAATGCTGACCTGCTCGCCGGTAGGCGTGAGTTCGCCCGTATTTTTGTCAATTCGGAACGTGATAATGCTTCCGGAGTCCTGATTCGCAGCCAGCAGGTACCCGCCGGTAGGGTCAATCGCGAAATTCCGTGGGGTCTTACCACCGGTGGGAACCCGACCCGTAAGCGTCAATGTGCCCGTCTTAGCGTCTGCGGAGAACATGGCGATGCTATCGTCGCCACGGTTGGACACATAGACAAATTTGCCGTTCGGGTGAACTTCAATTTCGGCAGAATTGTTGGTTCCTGTGAACTCCTTCGGAAGGGTGGAAATGGTCTGAAGCGGGGTCAAACTTCCGCCGGACGACTTGTACCGGAAAGCGGTTACGGCAGATCCCATTTCGTTAATCAAGTAGTCGAACTTCCCTTGAGGATCAAAGGCAAGATGGCGAGGGCCCAACCCGGGGGCGCCGCGAGTTGGGTTCGGCTCTGCCGTTAACGTGCCTTTGGCCGGATTCAAACGATACGTAATCACCTGATCAGCTCCTAAATCGGGCACCAGGATAAAACGGTTATCCTCGGAAAGCTGAACCATGTGTGCGTGGGGCCCTTTCTGCCGGGCATTCACTCCGGAACCCCCATGTTGAACGAAGGCAGAAGCTTCACCGAGACTGCCATCCGGCTTGATGGGGAAAGCCGCCACGCTCCCGCTGCCATAGTTGGCGACTACAAGACATTTACCGGTCTTATCCACAACAAGGTGGCAAAAAATAGACCCCCGCGTGGTCACCTTATTTAAGAATATGAGACTCCCCGTTGACGAATCTAATGAGAATGCACTGACACTGCCGGCATTCTTTCCTTCGTAATTTCCGATCTCGTTTACGGCATAAAGGAATCTGCCGCTGGGACCAGTTGCCAGGAATGAGGGATTTTCAGTTTCAGCCACAAGGCCAAGTGGAGACAACTTTCCATTTCCGGGTGAAAAGCGGTAAGCGTAGATACCCTTGCTGCCCTGCCTGGTATACGTGCCCACATAAACCAGGTAGCCCTTTTCGCTTGTCGCATTTTGCCCCGCACCGTCTCGAGCATCCAGCGAGAAGCCGCCCGACAAACAGGCTGTGATTATCAATCCAACGATCTGCTTCATCTTAGAAAATCACCTTTAGCCCGAGTTGCATGATGCGCGGCCCGGTAACGGAATCAATACGCCCGAAGGCGGATGAATTGAACGTTGTATTCGGATTCCCGAGGTTGGCGTGGTTGAGAGCGTTAAACATCTCCAACCGAAATTCAACTCTGGCCCGCTCCGTGACTCTGGTGGTCTTGAAAACAGAGAGGTCCAGATTGTATTGACCAGGTCCATAAAGCGCGTTGCGGCCCTCATTGCCGAAAGTACCTAAAGCAGGGAGCGCAAACGCAGCCGTATTGAAATACTGAGCTCGCTGTTGATCGAACGATCCGCCGGAGGAGAACATCGGATTGCCCAGCACGTCGACACGCTGACCGCCCCCGCCTTGCAGTGCTCGGTCCGTGCCAGGAACGATCGTTAAAGGGCTACCGCTCAGGTATCGAAATATCCCGTTCGTGCTCCAACCTTTCGTCACCCGGCCCGCAATGCCGCGGCTCCAAGGAGACGGGAACTCGTAGATGAAAGAAGTCACGAAGTTGTGTCTTCGGTCGAAATCCGCCGGACCATGCTCGGCGCGGAGGTTGTTCGGATTTTGCGGCAGGCTTGCGTTTCGATCCAGCGACTCGTAATCGAGTGCCTTGGACCAAGTGTAGTTCGACAGTAGGTACAACCCTTTCGAAAAGCGTCTGGTGGCTGAAATTTGCAGGCTGTGATATGTAGAGTTGCCGCTAGTTGCAGCTTCATCGATGCCCTGAAAGTTGCTGTTGAGTCGACGGGCATCGATATTGCCGTTGGTTGAGAGCGCCTTTCCGTCCGGGCCATTGCCGGGTATAAATACGGCCGGATTCAGTTCGCGATTAATCCAGAGTTTAGTTCCTTTCGAACCCACGTAGGCTGTAGTTACCACAACCTCTCCCGGCAATTCCCGTTGAACGCTGAAGTTCCACTGCTGGTTGTACGGAGTGGAGGCATCGGGATTGAAGAAGCGCGAAATCGGCATAGGCAAGATGAACTTGTAAGCCTTTCTCTGCTGGTCACTTGTCGGCGGGGTAAACGGATAAGGGTTACCGCCTGAAAAATTGGCGAATGGATTTTCAAAACTGGGCGGGTTCGGAATCGAGACGTTCAGCACGAAGGGCTGATTCAACTGTGTCTCGTTCAAAAGATATCCGCGTTCAGTGTTGTAGAAAATTCCATATGCCGATCTGACCGTCGTTTTGGAGCCGCTGCCAAAGGGCAGCCAGGCAAAACCGATTCGGGGGCCAAGATTGTTCCAATCTTTGTTGTAAGTGGTGGGAGACACGCCAGGATCGCCGGGCACCACCAACCCAAGCGGAGCATTCGGATATGTGGTGGACCGTACCCCCGGACGGTACGCGATGATTTCATTGTGACCGTCGTGAATTCCGAAATAGGGTTCGTAGCGCAGTCCCAGGTTCAAGGTCAGGTTAGGCCGCACTTTCCAGTCGTCCTGGATGAAAGCTCCGAAGGTCGTGTACTGGTTATCGGTGCGAAGGGTGGAGTACTGCTGGAAGCTCGTGGGGAGCCCGAGGAGCCATTCGGCAAACCCGTTCCCTGCGCGGCTCCCGTTGAAGTCAAATGACGCTCCATCCGCATTGAAGATCTCATGACGGCTGGCCTCACTTAGGGCGAAGTCAAAGCCCAGCTTGATCAGGTGTGCTCCCCGTGTCAGGGTCACGGCATTCCGGATCTCGTGCGCGGTAGGAACGACGTCGAAGTAGGTGTTCCCGCCAGTGGAAAAGTATCCTGAGAAGGATCCCAATCTGGTGCTGTAAGGATACTGAGGAGCTTGGGCCGCGGTATTCACTCCGAAGTACTGATATCGCAGCCCCGGTGCTACGTCAGGCGGTTTCCCCGGGAATTGTTGTGGAAGAATGGGGTCGGCCGCACGCACGAAGGCTAAACGGTTCAGTGTGTAAGTGAATGAGTTGATGATTGTGGGTGAAATGATCTTGGTGTAGTTGCCCACCAGGTGGTTGTTGGTCCAATTGTTAAAGCCGTTAAACAAAGGCAGGCCAGCATTCGCCTTCGTGTAAGTGTCGTAGTAAAAGTAGCTGATGTAGACTCGATCGTTCGATGTAAATGCGTGATCGAACCGCGCGACGTACTGATCTCGGGTGTCACTGCCGGGAGCGTTGAAAATCAATTGGTTTCCATTGATATTTGGCAACGGGAAAAGCAGATTTCCGATTGCCACGGCCGCCTTGGACTGGCGGCTTGCCGGGATGATGTCCCCTGGAAAACGCACCCCGGTCAAGGGATCAATTGGTTTCGTTTTGCTCTGCGAGAAGTCACCCGATCTTTCGGCGGCCGTGGGTAGCACCTGGCCCGTGTTCGTGGTGGCGCTCTTTTCTCTGAGCGACTCCCACGCGAAAAACAGAAAGGTTTTGTCTCTGATAATGGGGCCGCCGACACTCGCGCCGTACTGATTTCTCTTTAGTGTCGGCTTGTTTACCAGCCCAGCGTGGCCGAAGAATGAACGGGCATCCAGCTTGTCGTTCCTGAAGTACTCGTAAAGCGAGCCATGAAATGCGTTAGTGCCCGATTTAGTAACTGCTGTAACAAGAGACCCGGCACCGCGCCCGTATTCAGCGCTGAAACTGCTACTCAGAACACTGAACTCCTGCAGTGCATCCGGGTTTGGCATTGAGGTAGGGGTGCCATCGTAAAGGTCGTTATTGTGCCCGCCGTCCAGCAGAACATTGTTGTCGTTTCCGCGTGCCCCGTTCACAGAAACTCCGTCCTCCTGAGAAAGGCTAACCCTGGCGCCCGTCTGGTTGATGGCACCGGGAAGCAACGTTTGCAGTTGAAGGGCATTTCGCCCGTTCAGAGGCAAATCTTCGATCAGCTCATGGCTGACTACGGAACGGATGGCCGAACTCACCGTTTCAAGGCTGGTGACCGCGCCCAAAACCTCAACCGAATCGCTGACCTGCCCGACCTCGAGTGTCAGGTTAATGGTGAGCGATTCAGCCGCAGTCAGGCTCACTCCTGTTTGGGCAACTTTCTTAAAGCCGGCCTGGGTTGCGTCAAGACGGTACTCGCCAACCGGCAGGCCAGTGAAGTTGTACCTGCCCCCAGCATCTGTAGTGGCCACTTCGTGAAGACCTGTGGAGGTATTCGTGATGGTGACACTGGCCCCTGGGATAACAGCTCTCGATGTGTCGGTAACAACTCCGACGATTGTGGCGTTGCCTTGGCCAAAGGAGGTTTTCACTCCGAGAAAGAAAACCAATTGGAGGCAAACGGCGAAACAGAATGCGGACTTCCTGGAACGACAAAGCACCAAGCAGCGTTTCGTCATAGTGGGCATACATGGTCCTCACAAGCGCGCATCTGACACTCTATACCTAAACGGAACCGCAAACAAACAGTTCCAGCGCGTCTCCAAGAGCACTGTGTGATATAGTATTCTTCCGATTCGGACTAAGCCTGCTGCTCCGGGGAAGTCTATTCTAAATGCGGCTACACCACTCTCAGAAGGAACTCATGGACCGACGAACCTATCTTGTAATGGCAGTGCTGCTGGGCGGCTGTGCGCCTAACGCAGCAGAGAGACCGGTAGTGGAAGGAAAAGCCGTTACCGCCGTGGGCTCAGTCAGCCGGCTGGATCCGGGTTTGGATGCGATCGTGCCGGCATCAGCACAAATCGATAAACTGGCAGGAGGATTCGGATTCACGGAAGGCCCTCTTTGGTTCCCCGACGGGCACCTATGGTTTAGCGACGTGACTGGTAACGTGGTGCGCGAGTGGGGAAACGACGGTAAGATAACTGAAATCCTGCGGCCCGGGGGTGGGGAAAATAGAGCAGCGCCCGCCGGTTCTTTCATTGGTCCGAATGGAATGGTGCATGACAAAGACGGCACAGTGCTGCTCTGCCAGCATAGTAACCGCCAGATCGCCCGGGTAACCAAGGAGCATCAGGTCTCGACCTTTCTTGATAAGTTCGAGGGGAAACGCTTCAACAGTCCGAATGACCTGGTATTTAAGAGTGACGGCTCGTTGTATTTCACTGATCCGCCATATGGGCTGTTGAAGCAGGACGAAGATCCCGCGAAAGAATTGCGCTTCAATGGGGTCTTCCGGTACTCGAACGGCAAAACGCAGGCGATCATCAAAGATCTGACGCGCCCGAACGGAATTGCATTCTCGCCGGACGAAAAAATCCTGTACATTTCAAATTCCGATGAAAAGCGGAAGGTCTGGATGGCTTATGACGTGAGGCCCGATGGAACTGTGGCGAACGGGCGAGTGTTCGCGGACGTTACGTCCGAGAAAGATCCCGGCCTGCCTGACGGGATGAAAGTGGACTCACAAGGGAACGTGTACGGCACTGGACCGGGGGGCGTTTGGGTATTTTCACCAGCCGGAAAGCATCTGGGAACGATTAAGCCGGGCGAGACCCCTGCCAATTGCAACTGGGGCGGTGACGGAAAGAGCCTGTACATCACTGCTGAAACTGGCCTATACCGTATCAAGCTGCCCGTAGCAGGTGAGAAAGCACCGTATTAAAAGGAGAGTTCAAATGAGACGAAGAGAGTATTTGAAATCGGCACTGGCATCCGGCGCGACGCTCGCGGCCAGTGTTACTGGAAAAACAGCGCTGGCGGAAACGGCGGCACACCCGATCCTGCTGGAAGTGGATCTTTCGGTAGATCCGGCCCGGGAAACCGAGATGCTGAGCAACTTTCACAAAATATTCAAGCCCGCCGCTCTGAAATATCCGGGATACATCGATCTAAAGCTACTGAAGTTGAGATCGGCGCTTCAAGGTGGTGCGCCCGAGGGAGTGAATTACCGTTTTTCCCTGACATACCAAAGCGAGGAGATGCGCCAAAAGTGGGTGGCGAGCGATGTCCACAAGAAAGTATGGCCCACGCTTGAGAACACGTTGAAGTCAAAAGATTACCGGGTGCTGTTGTTTGACGTAGAGTGACTACCCATGAGACTAATAACATCTGTATTGGTAGCGGTAGCCAGCTTGGCGGCGCAAGGTCCGGCAGATGTATTCCAATCCGCCAAGCGACCCCATGCATTGGTGCTGGTGGGTGACCGTTACCATAGCGCCGTGATCGCCAGGGAAGGTATCGGCAAAGCATTGCTTGCTGAAAATATTCCCGCCACCTTCGTCGAAAATGTGGCTGAACTGAATGCGCAGAACCTGAGAGACCATCAGATCCTGATCATCTTGCGTGATGGCATGAACTGGCCGAACGGTTATGACAAACCGGCAGTCAAGTGGATGACTGATGCGCAGCAACAGGCCATCTGGGATTTTGTGAATAACGGTGGCGGGTTCCTGGCCTTACACAACGCCCAGGGAATCTACCCCCCGGGAGGCCTTTATTACAAGCTGTTCGGTGGTGATTATGGCGGGCATCCTAAGCCTTATACGTTCGCCGTGCGCGTGGAAAACAGGAGCCATCCGATCACGGCGGGTGTCGAGGATTTCGAAGTTTTTGATGAGCAACATACGGTGAAATATTATCTAGACCGTGAGCATCTGCTGCTTCGCGCAATTGCCCGGGACAATCTGGAATCACAGGCGGGGTGGTGGCGTGAACAGGGCAAAGGACGTTTTGCCTACCTGGCGCCGGGCCACACCTTAGAGTCGCTAACGCATCCCATGATGCAGCAGCTAATCCGAAACGCTTGCCGCTGGGTGAGCCACAACTAAATGCGGTCGCTCTTTTTATTCACTCTCGCGGCCTCACTATGGGGGCGCGATCCTCTGGCCGCCCGCATTGCGCATACAGTGCCTGAGCAGTACAACGTGATCAAGGCGGTTCACGCAGGCGCCGGCGAGCTGCATTACCGTGGGTTGTTTGACGCCTCATCCCTTGATGTGAATCTGATCTTTCTTCACCGCGGCGTGATCATGCCGAAGAGCGGCATTGGCCACCACTTCCATAACCAGATGGAAGAGATGTTTGTGATTTTTGACGGCGAAGCGCAGTTTACGATCGATGGCAGGACGGCGTTACTGAAGGCCCCTGCGGGCGCGCCGTGCCGGATGGGACATTCACACGCGATCTATAACCCGACTGACAAGCCGGTGGAGTGGATGAATATCGCCGTAGGCACGGTAAAAGGCAAATACGACAACTTCGATTTGGGCGACGATCGGGCGACTGCGGCCCTTGATGCGAACCCGGTATTCATTTCCATGCAACTGGACCGGAGCCTTCTCAAACCCCTAGGGGCAGTCCGATACCGCCGCGTGCTATCGCCAGAGGTGTTCTTCACGAATTGGTCATACGTGGATCATTTGTTGATTCCCGCTGGCGGCTCGGCAGAGAAGGCAGTTCACATCGGTGTCGAAGAGTTTTACTATGTTGTCAGCGGCGAAGGCTCGGTACGTGTGAATGGTGAATCTGGGGCAATCCGCAGAGGGGATGCCATCCCAATCCTCTTCAACGATGTCTATTCTTTCGAGAGTAGCCAAACCGGAGAGCTGGAGCTCATGGTTGTCGGCATCGCTCGTCAAAAGTTTGTAGTGGATTGAAGCCGTGGAGCTCGGACAGTTATGGCTGCTGAGTCAGTGCCTCGTCCATTCGAGCCAAGCGCTCTTGAAGGATTTCCGGTGGAGCACCTAAAGAGATTCGCACGTGCTCCCGTACTGTCTAGAAACTGGCATGCGCGGAGTTTTCGGGCGGCGCGGTCATAGTAATTAAGAATTCCGCCAAGGCGGCTTCGGCATCGAACGAGTCCGTCGTTATGGGTGAGACTGCGATCGGGAACGATGAGTAGATTGCCGATGCCAGCCTTGGTGATTTCGCGCGGCGTGACCCACTCAGCAACACAACGCCCGTATTAGGGATCGCCGTGAAATCTGCTATTCCTGGCATCCGTGGCATGGCAGCTCGGATGCTGGAGGAAATAGCCGACCGGATCGAGCATAATGCAGCACAGGCCAGAGACAAAGCCGACGATGCCCAGGAACTCCTAAACCAGATGGTGCGAGAAATGTAGGCTGAAGAATCGCGACAATTGCCCGCGGACCGCGCCGAATTGTTGGTCACCCTGCTCCGCAGCATAGATGGATTGACAACCTCTTTCGATCGGAGACTGCAGCGGAATTGAATAGGATTTGTTTCGTTCATCCCGGCTCGCTCGCGCGAGGAAATTCTTGCGAAGTTCTGCTCCTGCAAGTTTGATCTGGAAGACCCCGAACCACGGTTTTCGTGAAGATTGCGGCAGCCCCACTGTCGCATCGCAGCGCAACCATCAAAATGAAGGCGTTTTGGTTTGAGCGT
>JAOAPQ010000859.1 GCA_025462965.1 Bryobacterales bacterium | reverse complement strand
TCGTCGTGATGTCACTGATGCCGCCGAACTCGGCGCTGTTGTTGATCTCGCTCACACGGATCTCGGCGATCCCATCGAACGATGGAAAAAGCTCCGAGATCGGGGCGCTGTTACGCGGGCTCATGGAGCTGATGCCATCGATCGTGATCGAAAGCATGCTCGGCTTCGAGCCTGCGACCGACAGATTGCCATTATTGTCGATCTCCACGCCGGGCTGGGTTGTCAAAGTTGAAAAGGCGCTCGTCGAGCCAGCGGCGCGCGATCCGATGGCGACCGGCAGATCGTTCAACTCGCGCCCGAGCTTCGATTCCGCGATGTTCGAGACCTCGGTATTGATCGGCGCTTCCCCGACTGCGCTCACGTTCACGGTGTCGGCTTGCGTCGCGAGCAGCAGCACACCGTTCACACGAATCGTTTGCCGTGAGTCGAGTTCCAGGTTGTTGTAGATCTGACGCTGGAACCCGGGCGACTCCATGGTGATCTGGTAAGTGCCCGGCTCCAGATTGACCAGGTTATATCCGCCGTTCGAATCCGTAACGGTGGTGCGACTCGCCGCCGTCGCGGGATTGAAGGCCGTGATCTTGCAGGCGGCCACCAGGCTACCGGAAGGATCGCGAACGGTCCCGACAAAAGAGCCGAATGTGGATTGCGCCAGAGCTACACCCGTTGCCATCAAAGCGCAAAGGATAAGCCGAGAATAGAACATTTGAAAAACACCCCTCGCGAACAAGATTTGTGGACTGTAGTGAGTGTCCGCACTTGGGACGGGGGCGCTTGGACGACAGCGCGCGTTTTTCTTCGATTCACGCCGACGAAGAAAACGGGTAGATCGTTAAGGGATACCATCTTACATCGGCCGCGTCAAGCGAATTACCCGTATGTAGAGAAGCGTTGACAATCATCCGCTTCAGGGATATCCTAGCCGAAACCCGTTACTCAGACGTAACCGATTTATCACTCCGAAGTGATTTCAAAGAATCCCGTCCATTCCAATCAGTAGCCACTCGCGTCGTCGTGGAGTTCAGATCTATCAACGATTTGGGGGATGAATATGACGTCTTTGCGAAGGGTAGTGGGACTTTTTGCGCTGTCTTGCGCAGCTGTTTGGGGGCAGGGTTTCAGTTCTCTAAACGGAACGGTGACTGACTCTTCCAGCGCGGTCGTTATCGGCGCGGCGGTAGAGATCACCAACCAGGAAACCGGACTGAAACGCTCCGCTCTCTCGGATAACTCTGGGCTCTACAGCTTTGCTCAGGTGGTTCCCGGCAAATACACGATCAGCGTCAAAGCGGTCGGCTTCACAGTTAAGCTTGTCAGCGGTGTGGAACTGCCAGTCAACACTCCCGTGACGGTTCCGGTCACGCTGGAGGTCGGCGGCGTGTCGGAAACGGTTTCGGTTAGTTCGGAAGCAGCCCAGGTGAACACCACCGACGCATCGCTTGGCAACGCCATCACAAACCAAGCCATCATTGAGCTACCTTTCGAAGGACGCAACCCGGCCAGTCTCCTGGCTCTCCAGGCGGGCGTCACCTATTTCGGCAAAGGCTCGGACTACGGCCGTCCGACGGGCTCAGGGGGCGCCATCCCGACGGCGGACCGCCTCAACGGCTCGGTCAACGGGAGCAAACCGGACCAGAACAACATCACGCTCGACGGCGTCGACGTGAACGACCAAAATACGCGCAACGCCTTCCAGAGCGTCCTGCGCGTCACGCTCGACTCCGTGCAGGAATTCCGTACCACGACCCAGAACCCGACCGCCGAGCAGGGCCGCGGATCCGGGGCGCAGATCGCGCTAGTCACCAAAGGGGGGACCAATGAGATTCACGGTTCCCTGTATGAGTACCATCGCAATACGATTACCAGCGCCAACGACTTTTTTAACAACCTCTCCGGTGTGCCTCGCGCGAAGCTGATCCGCAACACCTTCGGGGCTTCACTCGGCGGACCTGTCAAGAAAAACCGGCTTTTCTACTTCGGGAACTACGAAGGGCGCCGCGACGCGAGCGAAGCCAACGCCACGCGGACTGTGCCCACCGCTTTGTTCCGGCAGGGCACCGTACAGTACCTCAACAAATCCGGCGGCGTTTCCACTCTGACCCCGGTGCAACTCAAATCCATCGATCCCGCCGGCATCGGCGTGAACCCGGCTGTCAGTTCGGTGCTCAACTCCTATCCGCTGCCGAATGACGATACGGTGGGCGACGGGCTGAACACCGCGGGTTTCCGCTTCAAGGCTTCCACTCCGGTTCGGCTCAACACCTACATCGCCAAGATCGACTATGTGGTGGACAGTTCCAACAAGAATACCGTTTTCTGGCGCGGCAATCTGCAGAACGATAACCTTGGCGGCACGCCTCAGTTCCCCGGCCAGGCGCCCTCTTCCGTAACGCTCGATAACAGCAAAGGCTACGCTACCGGATGGACATCGCTGCTTTCCTCGAATATGGTCAGCACGTTCCGATACGGCTACACTCGCTCCGGACACGAAAACACCGGCATTGAGAACGCGCCTTACGTTTCTTTCCGCGGACTCTCGACTCTTAACGCCACCACTACAGGCCTCGCCCGCATCATCCCCGTGCACCAGTTCGGGGAGGATCTCTCCTGGACGAAGGGGCGGCATGATGTCCGGTTTGGCGGCGTTGCGCGCATCATCCGAAACAATGCCACCAACTTCTCGGGGGTCTATCCCGACGGCTCCATCACCTATTCGTACCTAGCCGGTACTGGCGCCTCGTTGAAACCGGCTGACCTGAGCAGCAGCTTCAGCACCTCCTATCGCGCTGCCGCCGTTAACCTGCTGGGGCCCGTAAGCTTCGCCGAAGTCACTTACAATTACTCGCTCGACGGCAAGACTCTGGCGTTCGGTACTCCGGTCAAGCGTTCCTACGGCGCTGAGGAGTATGAAATGTATGCAAACGACACCTGGCGCGTCGCGAAAAACCTTACCGTCACCGCCGGTGTCCGCTATTCGCTGGCTCCGGCCATTCATGAGACGAACGGTTACCAGGTCTCGCCCACCTTCGACCTCGCCAATTGGTTCGCACAGCGCGGTAATCTCGCCAACGCCGGCAAATCGCAGGCTGACGCAGGGCCGGTCAGCTTCATCCTTGCCAGCAGCAAGCAGGGCAAACCGCTCTATGACACGCCGAAGCTCAATTTCTCTCCGCGCCTTGCTATCGCGTACTCGCCGACCGCCGACAGCGGCCTCAGCAAGTTCTTCTTTGGGGGTCCCGGCAAGACTTCCATCCGCGCCGGTTTCGGGATGTTTTATGATCTGTTCGGCATGAGCCTGATGCGCAACTTCGATTCCAACGCACCCGGCCTGAGCACACAGTTCCAGACTCCCGCCAGCGCGAATCTGGCGACTAATCCCCGCTTCACCGGCTACAACAGTCTGCCACCGCAGATCCTGCCGTCCGCGCCGGCGTTCGGATTCCCGTTCTCGTCGCCATCCGATGTCGATCATGGCTTTGCGATTTCCAACTCCATTGACCAGCACATCAAGCAGCCGTACACGATGAACCTTAACTTCAGCCTCGGCCGCGAGTTCAGCCATGGACTATTCGTCCAAGGTTCCTATGTGGGCCGCCTCTCGCGCCGTTCGCTCGTCGTCACCGATCTGGCCCAGCCCACCAACTTGCGCGACCCGCAGAGCGGTGTCACTTACTGGCAGGCCGTGAACGAACTGGCGAGGGCTTCGCGCGCGGGCGTTCCCACTTCGCAGATCAAAGCCAACCCGTTCTGGGAGCACTTCTTCCCGGGTCTCGCAGCCGATGGCCTCACGGCTACGCAAGCTGTGTATGAGAACGAGCTGAAGACCTACCCCACTGACATCACGTCTGCCCTGCTGGACCTCGACGAGCTCTGCGATACGTGCAGCACGCTCGGCCCCAACTCGATGTTCAACGCGCAATACGCGTCGCTATTCGCTTACCGCTCGCTGGGGAAGGGCAACTATCACGCCATGCAGTGGGTTGTTCGTAAGAGGTTTTCGAGCGGCCTCCAGTTCGACTTCAACTACACCTGGTCGAAATCGATCGATCTCACGTCGTCGGCCGAAAGCGATTTTGGCGCGAGCTCTTATGCGGTCTTGCTGAACCCCTACAACACTAAGTTGAACAAAGGTGTCTCTGACTTCGATGTCACCCATTCGGTCAGTGGCTTTGCCGTCTACCAGCTCCCGTTCGGCAAGGGTAAGATGTTCGCCGGCAATGTCAATAAGATCGCCGACGCGTTCATCGGCGGCTGGCAGCTCGCCGGTCTCTACAACGTCACCACCGGCCTGCCGCGCAGCGTTGGCAACTCCGGCTCCTGGCCGACAAACTGGAACTACTCCGGCTTTGCCACTCAGATCGCGCCAGTGGCCGGCGGCGGTGCGTTCGCCAATTCAGTGGCGCCGAACGGCACCAGCGGACCGAACATCTTCGCCAACCCGACCGCGGCCCGTAATGGCTACGACTACAGCTATGCCGGCGAAATCGGCCAGCGCAACGGCATCCGGGGCGACGGCTTCATGACCGTCGATATGAGCCTGGGCAAAACATTCACCATGCCCTATAGCGAACACCACACCCTGCAGTTCCGTTGGGAAGTGTTCAATGTGCCCAATACGGTGCGCTTCGATATCAACACTGCCAGCCTCGACGTTGGCAACACGGGCACGTTCGGCAAGTACACCAGCACGCTGACCCAGCCGCGCGTCATGCAGTTCGGTCTGCGATATCAGTTCTAGTTCTTTGCGGGCTACTCGGAAGCAATTATCCGTTTAGGAACCTTTCCCACTGGAATTCGGGTCAGTTCTTTCATTTCCTTGACGTCTATCGACGACACTGAATTTGCACCCGCGTTCGAGACGTAACAACGTGTTCCATCCGGTGTGAAGGTCAGCCAGTCCGGCCCACGCCCCACAGGGATGGTGGTGATGCGCGACAGGTCCGAAAGTGAAAAAACGACAACCGAGTTATCGAGCATGCTCGCGACCCAGAGGGTCTTGTTATCCGGGGATATCGCCATCCCGTGAGAGAATGTCGCCGGTATAAGGGGTCGGGCGCCCGGAGGGGCGTCGGGCAGCAACACTCTACGGGTCTCCATCCGCGACGCATAGTCAATTACCGCGAAACCGTGAAGGCTGGAGAGCTGCACAAACAGACGCTTGATAGAGCGATCGGCATTGGACTCGATCGCAAGCGGCCGGGGCACTCCTTTGATCGGAATGGTTAGCTCAGGCTCCTCGGTCTTTACATTGATAACCGTGAGCTTGTTCTCGTCCATAGATGTTGCGATCATGTGCAAATCGTCAGGCGTGCGATAGACGTTGTGGGGGCCATGACCAACGGGCACGCTTTTGACCTTCTCGAGCGAGACGGTGTCCACGATGTCTACCCAGGATTCGCCGCGGATACAGATGTATACGCGCTTTCCATCGGCGGTAATCGCAACGTTATTCGGCCGTGTTCCGAGTGGAATCCTGCGAATAATCGTCGAATTTTTGCGATCCACCACATCCAGCAGATCCTTGCTTTCGCTGGAGACATAGAAACGACCGCCATCCGGCGAGGGTACGATGCCGTGAGGATTCGGCGACACCGGAATCTCCCTGACTACTTTGTCCGCGGCCGGGTCGATTACAGAAATCTTGTTATCGTCGCTATTCGCAACATAGATGTGAACGGATGAAGCGAACAGCGGAAGGGTCCAGAGAACTACGAGAATGACTCTCAAGGCATCGCCTCCTGGCATCTATATATGTACAACATTAATCGGCGGCAAGGAATTGACATAGAATCAGATACCGAACGGAGCCTCCATGAAGCACAGTCTCCTGCCTTTCGTCCTTGCCGCGGTTTTCGGTCTGAGCAACTGCTCGGAACCCATCAAGACCAAGCCAGCGGAAACCGAAGCTAAAAAAGAACCCGCGGGACCGCCGCAGCCTGTGACCGCGAAGACGGCCTTCTGGGCGATCTACAAGCCCGCACGCGCATGGGCCACCGACCTCCAGCCAGTGAGCGTCACTAGCGGCGAAGTGCCGGGGATCAAGAACGAGGCGGGGAAGGCCGGGTTGTGGACCATAGTTTTTGTCTCGCCCACGCTTCACCAGGCGCGCACATACTATTACTCGGTCGCCGACGGATTACCGGTTGTGGTGAAGGGGATAAAGTTGGTAAGGACCGCGCCCTGGAGCGGACCCACCGCTGACGTCGTGCCGATCCAGACCTCGGAGTTCTCGATCGATTCCGACGCTGCCTACAACACGGCGAGCGCCAAGGCCGGCAATTGGATCAAGAAACATCCGGACAAGCAGGTCTCATTCGTTCTGGGGAACGCTTCCCGTTTCCCGTCACCGGTCTGGTACGTGCTTTGGGGGACCACCAAATCGGGCTTCGAAGTCTTCGTCAACGCGACACAGGGAACGGTATTCAAGTGAACGGTTTCCGAACCGGCTTCCCCGATCAGAAGTGAAAACGCAGCGCGAGCTCGATGATGCGCGGGTCCGCGGCGGCGGTCACCTGACCGAAGTTTCCGGATCCGAAGTTGGTGGAGACGGTGGTGAAGTTGGTATGGTTCAAGACATTGAAGAACTCCGCCCGAAGCTCGAACGCCCGCTCACCAATGGGGAACTCTTTATAGAGCGCCATATCGAAATTGATCAGGGCGGGCCCGCGGATGATGCCGGTTCCCGCGTTGCCATAGAAGCCCGGCGCAGGCTTCGCGAACGCAGCCGTGTTGAACCACTGGACAACGCTCTTGGCGCCCGAGAGCGACTGGCCGGAGACGACATCCGGTCGCGCGGCGAGACCCTGCTGCGAGACGCTAAGGCCGGGCGTGAGCGACAGGCCGGACCGGACCGTAGTGATGTCTGAGTACTTCCAGCCGCCCAATGCGGCACGGGTCCAGGGATTGGCGCCGCGCAGAGCGGGGAGCGTATAGATCACGTTCGCGGTGAAGACGTGCGGCGTATTGAGAGCGGAGTTGCCGTAGTAGGCGCGCTGGTTCCAGTTGTTGACCACCGCATCGATCAGGTTGTGCGACCAGGTGTAGTTCGCGGAAAAGAAGAGATTTCTACCGGCCGGGTGGCGGACGCTGATCTCGAGCGCGTCCCAGTTCTGGTTAATGGCGGAAGTGAGGTCATTGATGGCGGCGTAGCCGAGATAAGGGGCATAGACATAGGTGAAAGTGCTGCCCGAGTTGATGGCCGGATTGAAGTCATAGCCATTGGCCGGCTTGGGAGCGTTCAGGTTCCATGTGCCCGTGAGGTGGCGAGCCCCCGCGCCGGCGCCGGCGATGGCTACGGTCCAGTTAGTAGCAAACTGGCGTTCCACGCTGAGGCTGAAGCTATGGACCTGAGTGGACTGAATGTTGGTATCGGCGGTGGTTAAGGTCGGGGCGCTGACGAGGGCGGAGGTGCCGGTGCCGGCGGGGTTCGGGAACCTTGGGTTATTGAGATTGACGGACTGAATGAACGGCGGGTTGGTGGCGCAGTTAAATGAGCAGTCCTGGTTGGTAAAGATGCGCGTGTAAGTGAGCCCATAACCGCCGCGCACCGCGGTTCGGCCATCGCCGAAGACGTCCCAGGCGAAGCCGAACATGGGTGAGATGTACCAGTTATGGTTACCGACGAAGTTCTGGGGAATACCGTTGACGCCGTTAGTGATGAGGCCGTTGAGTGGATCGTAGTTGGCGGTCGTAGTCAGCGTTCCGTTGGCGTTGACGATGGGAGCTTTGGTGGGGTCATAGCGGGCCGGATCGAACAGTGTCATGAAACCAGGCTGCGGATTCGGCAGCGGCATATAGCTGACACGGGTGCCAATGGTGAAGGTGAGGTTACGCGTGGCCTGGTATCGGTCCTCAATGTAGGGTGAAACGATGATGCCATGGACGTATGGCCGGCGTTCGGTGCTCTGCTGGGTGAAAGCGGAAGGCGCGCCGATGAGGAAATCCGCCATGGCGTTGCCGGTGAAGTTGCCGCTAAAGGTCCACTGGCCATTGCTGAGGGCGGCTACGTTCTGGCGTTTGGTGTTGAAGACGATCGTGATGCCGGACTGGAAGAAGTGTTTGCCCCGGAGGTAACTGACGTCGTCTGAGAACGTGTCGTCGAGGTCGGCAGCGTGAGTAAGGGGACGGGCGGCGGCAATGCCTTCGGGGGACCAGCCTTGGGAGACGGTGAGGAGCGGGATTCGGTTCGAGAGAAAACCATTGAAGGGTAGCGTGGCTTTATATCCGGGGACCTGGTCGATAAAGGAGACGCCGACCAGATTGAGATCGAGATTGAAGATGTTGGTGCCGATGGTGGTGGTGTTGACGATGGCAGGCGTCCAGACCTGCGTGAGGGAGATCTGGGCAAGCCAGTTGCGTGTGATGTCGGTTTCGCTGTTGGTGGGGAAGATGGAGCCGGTGTTCGAGGCGTTGAGTGAGTTCTGAGCGAAGGTCTGGCCTTCGTGGAAGAGGTTGCCGGTGAGGCGGAAGCGCTCAGAGAAGTTGTGGTCGATCTTGATCTGATTATCGAGCTGGTTGGTGATCTGGGGCGTAGTGTTGGTGTAGTTGGTGAAGCCGCCGCCAGGGTTGTTGGGGAGCGGATATAACGCGTTAATTAGCGCGAGCGCATTCGAATTGATTTGGCTGGCAGGGATCTGGTAGACGCCGGGAGAGAGCTGCGGGTAGGGGGACCCGGTGGTTGGGTCCTTGATGGATGAGGTGAAGATTCCGTTGCGTTGATCCGCCGTGGGCGTGGCGCCGCGCAGAGCGGCGAGACCCTGGTGGAGTTTCACCCATTGCTGACTCCAGAAGAAGAATGTTTTCTGGCGGCCGTTGTAGATCCTGGGGATCCACACGGGGCCGCCGACGTTATAGCCGAAGATGTTCTGTTTGTAAGAGAGTACCGTGGGGCTGAAGAAGTTGCGTGAGTTCAGCGCGTCATTGCGAAAGTATTCGAAAGCGGTGCCATGGAAGTCATTAGTGCCGCTGCGGGTTTGCAGCAGGACTACAGACGCGCCCATGAGGCTATAGCGAGGGCTGTAATTGTTCTGGAGGACGCGGACCTCTTCCAGCGTATCGGGATTGGGAACGATGGTGTTCTGGTTCATGTTGCCGGTGTTTTCGTTCCAGATGCCATCGAGCGCGTAGAAGGTGGTGTTCTGACTGAGACCATTGACGGAGAGTACGTTGCTGGTTGAGCGGCCGCCGGTGCCGAGTCCGGATCCCGCGCTGGTATTGATAACGCCCGGCATGAGAGCGGCGAGGGCCTGGAAGTTACGGCCGTTCAGCGGAAGGGTTTCGACCTGGGCTGAATTGACGGCGTGGGAGACCTCGGCTGTGGTGGTCTGAATTTGCGCGGCGCTTGCGGAGACTTCAATCGTAGTGCCGACTTCGCCGGGCGTGAGCGTGGCTCTTACGGCGGCGACTTCCGCCGGGTGCAGGATGAGGCCGTTGACGGAGAACTTCTGGAAACCGGGTTTGGTAACGGTGACGTTGTACGTTCCGACCGGCAGGCCGGGGGCGGTGAAGGCGCCGGCATCATTAGACTCGGTATTGATGGTGGCCTGGGTATCGACGTTCAGCAGAGCGACCGACGCACCAGGAACGCTGGCGCCGCTGGAATCGGCGACGGTTCCGGAGATGGTCGCGTTTGTTGAAAGTTGACCGTCCACAGGAGGTATGAAGGCGACGACCATGAAAAGCGCAAGCAGCAAACGTGGCAGCGACATATATGACTGTGAATTTATAACAAAACGGTTTCGTCAGGAATGGGTCCATGCGGCGCCTGCACCTGTTTGAGTTCGGCGACCAGCGGTGGTTTCCGCAACTTCTTCGGGGTGCTGAGACAGCGTATTTGGCCGCGGCTTACCGGCTGTTCCCGCTGCCGAGGCAATGGGCAGAAAGAATCGCGACCGTTCTTCCTCCGGGTGAGCGCGCGGAGATTATCGACTTGTGCGCGGGATCCGGCGGCGCGATGCCGCTGATCCTCAAAGAGCTCGAAAAATGCGGATACGAGGCACGGGCGACCCTTACCGACCTCTACCCAAACCCCACGTGCACCTCGCATCAGCGGATATCGTGGCGGACCGAACCGCTCGACGCGACGCGGGTGCCGCCGGAACTGGCGGGCGTACGGACGATGTTTTCCGCATTTCATCACTTTCGTCCGAATGCGGCCAGGACAATCCTCCAGGACGCCTTTGACCATCGCCGCCCGATCTGCATTTTCGAAGGGGGATCCGGGACGCTGATTGGAATTCTCACGATGGTTCTGGTCCCGGTGAACGTGCTCGCGCTGATGCCGTTCGCGCGGCCATTCCGCTGGGCGTACCTGATTTTCACTTATCTAATTCCCGTGGTGCCCCTGGTCGTATTTTGGGACGGCATCGTCTCGATGTTCCGGATCTACTCGGAGGAACAGATGAGGGATTTAACGGACGACATGCAGGCGCCCGACTACGCCTGGGAAATCGGCTGCATCCAAACGCGAGGTATTCCGGGCGGGCTACCGTACTTAATCGGTCGGCCGATTTGATATGATCCCGACCGACGTGAACAAACGAAACTTCCTCAACCTGCTCTCGGCCGCGATCGCGAGTCCCGTCATCGCGCCCCTCTCTGCTTTGATGGCGAAGGATAAGCTGACGAACTGGGCGGGCAATCTCTCCTACAGCACGAACCGCCTGCGCGAGGTCTCCTCGGTTGAACAGGTCCGCTCCGTTCTGCGGTCGCAGGAAAGGGTGAAGGTGCTTGGCACGCGCCACTGTTTCAACTCCATTGCCGACAGCCGTGACAGCCTGTTGTCGCTGAAGCCGATGCACGAAGTCGCCGCGCTCGACGCAGACGCCCGCACCGTGACTGTCGACGCGGGCATCACGTACGGCCAGCTCTGCCCGTACCTCGAGAGCAAGGGCTTCGCGCTCCATAACCTGGCCTCGCTGCCGCACATCTCGGTTGCCGGGGCCTGCAGCACCGCCACGCACGGCTCGGGTGAGAAGAACGGCAACCTCGCCAC
>JAOAPQ010000827.1 GCA_025462965.1 Bryobacterales bacterium | reverse complement strand
TCAATCCCATTTGCGGGCCGCTTCGACTTCTCCGTTTCTTCTCGGCTGCTGGCCCACTTTGCATGTTCCTGCGAAACCAGCGATTCGATTCTCTCTGCCAGTAGGGAATGAGAATCGGTCGCCGTCGGATATGGCCCCGCTTTACCAAAGTACAGGAACTTTTCGTGCTTGAGTGCCAGCCTTGAGGTGGCTGCGCCCGCAAGGGCATGGGGGTTCAAGTCCCCCCTTCCGCACCAATACCACTGAGGACCTTCGGACGCCCGCCAGGCGGTATTCCCGCGTCTGGCCGATTACGGCTGGAAGTCACTGCAGTGTCCGCCGTGTCAGTCCCCAAGCGTTAACAGGGGCCGATCTGATTGACGGGTTCAGTTCGGGTAGGGGCGCCTCTGAAGACTGGGCGCACCACACCAGCTGGTTTTGGCCCGCGTGATCCTGTGTTACCTTAAAATCTCCCCTGGGGTGCTCGTCATAGGACGAGTGAAAAGGGAAGCGGGTGAAAATCCCGCACGGTCCCGCCACTGTAAGCAGCGAGCGACCGGCGCAGTAAGCCACTGTTCTTCGGAATGGGAAGGCGAGCCGGTTTAGCGATGACCTGCGAGTCAGGAGACCTGCCTCAGGTAATGCCGGCTATGATGCTTCGGGCGAAAGCAGATCGCGCAGAAAACAACCGTATTTCGCGGGTTGTTCCCTCTGCTGGTTCTATTTTTCTGCTCACATTCGATTCGAGGCGTACGCGGCTTTTTGAATTGAGGCCCGGACTCCTTAACGATGTTGACTCTCATTCTTGGCGGCGCTAGAAGCGGCAAATCAAAACTGGCACAGCGGCTCGCGGCCCCGGCGGGACGCGTCGCGTATATTGCCACGGCCACGGCAGGACAGGACCCCGAGATGGCGGCGCGCATTGAACGGCATCGCGGCGACCGGCCACGTTCCTGGCAAACCATCGAAGAACCTTTGGCACTGGCGAGCGCAGTGGAGCGTGCGTCGAAAGAGTCCGACGCTGTTCTCGTCGATTGCCTGACGATCTGGCTCAGTAACCTGTTTTGGGAGTATCGTAATGGCGAACCGGGCCATGTGGAGGCTGCGGCGCGCGCTGAGCTTCAACAGATAGCCGGACCAATTTGTCCATGCCACGTCATTCTTGTTTCCAACGAACTCGGTTGCGGAACCGTTCCCGAGCCAACGGTTACAAGAGCTTTCCGCGATGTCCAAGGGCTTCTAAACCAATGGGCTGCCGAAGCTGCCGACGAGGTGATCTTCACGGTCGCGGGACTTCCTCTCTATCTCAAGACGGCTAATCACCGCGGGGGAGCCCATTGAACATTCCGCGTATTGTCATTGCAGGAACGCATAGCGGGGTCGGCAAGACTACGGTTGCGACGGGAATCATGGCAGCATTTCACCGGCGAGGGCTGCGCGTGCAGGGCTTCAAGGTAGGTCCCGACTTCATCGATCCCACATTTCACCAGGCTGCGACCGATAAGCCAAGCCACAACCTTGATGGCTGGATGCTTTCGCGGGAGACCAACCTGGAAATTTTCGCACGTGCTACGTGCGACGCCGATATAGCGGTAATCGAAGGAGTGATGGGGCTGTTCGATGGAAAAAGTTCGCCATCGTTGTCCGGGACCACGGCTGAGATGGCGATCTGGCTGGACGCGGCGGTCGTCCTGGTGCTGGATGCCGCGGCGATGGCCGGGAGCGCTGCCGCGGTTGTACACGGCTTTGATACGCTGATCCTCGATTTCCGCATATCGGCGGTGATCTGCAACAAGGTCGCGAGCGTGAAACATTACGGGTATTTGCGAGATGCAATAGTCGCGCGCTGTAGTCCTCCACCAATCGGCTATCTTCCGCGCGATACCAGCTTTTCAATGCCGGAGCGGCACCTGGGTCTTCATCTCGCGCAGGAGGCGCTCACTGAGGAACGGCTGGACCGGCTCGCTGAGTGGATCGAATCGAATCTGGATCTGGATCGTCTGCTGGAACTCGGTTCCCGGCCGAACTTCGCTCCTGCCAGCCGCCCTGGCTTGAAGCGAACACCAGAACGAGCTCGGATCGGTATTGCGCGAGATGCAGCGTTCTGTTTCTACTATCACGACAATCTCGAACTGTTGAGAAGCCTGGGCGCGGAACTCATCGACTTCAGTCCGATGGCGGACCGAACCCTGCCGCCGGACCTCGATGGAATTTATCTCGGGGGTGGCTATCCGGAACTGCACGCCGAGGCGTTGTCCGCAAATCAATCCATGCGATCAGCCATAGTCCAGTTCGGCGGAGGTGGTGCGCCAGTCTATGCGGAATGCGGGGGCTTCATGTATCTGATGCGTGCGATCGTCGATTCCGAAGGACAGAGTTGGCCCATGGCGGGGATCTTCCCGACCAGCGCCCGTATGCAGAAGCGGCTGGCAAAGCTAGGCTACATCGAAGTGCAAAGCTGTGAAGCCGAAGCCTGGCTGGCATCAGGCGTAAGCGCGCGAGGACACGAATTCCGCTATTCCACTATGGACCCCATGCCTGAGACGGTTTGCAGAATTTACCGCGCTCCGGCGGACGGGTATCGTGTCGGATCCGTGGTCGGTAGCTATGTCCATCTGCACTTTCTCTCCAATCCTAAATTCGCCGAACAATTTGTCTGCGAGTGCGCCCGGCGGCGCGCCATAAATCGAAAATGAACAAACTATTTATCCGTCTCCTGTTCTGTTTGCCCCTGTTGGCCCCGCTGTCAAATGCCGCCGATGTCTCGGTGCGCGTTGTTGATTCGCATCATGCTCCAATCGCCGGCGCAACCATATCGCTGATCTCACACAATGGCGGCGAGAACCGAAACCTCACAACCGATGTGAGCGGTACCTGCCGCTTTCAACGTATCGCTGCGGGTCAATATCTCATCATGGGCGAAGCGCCCGGTTTCGATGCTTCCAGACCTCAGACGGTTGACTTGAAAGGCGAGGAACTGAGTGATGTAGACCTGGCGCTGGGAATAGCGCAGGTGCGCAGCAGCGTTACCGTGACCGCGTCAGGCACACCACAATCCACCGACGAAGTTTCCAAGGCTCTAACGGTGGTAGACGGCGAAACGATCAGTCTGCGAGCAGACAAGTCGTTGGGGGAAGCGTTGCTGGATGTGCCAGGTCTGCGCGTACAGCAGCTTGGAGGCCCGGGCTCAACTACGTATTTCAAGGTTCGAGGATTGCGAAATACCGATACCGCAGTGCTCGTCGATGGTCTCCGCCTGCGTGACGCGGCGGGAACTCAAGCCGACGCTTCGGGAGTTCTGCAGGATCTCGTCATCACGAATACCAGCCAGGTGGAAGTGCTGCGCGGTTCCGGATCTTCGTTGTACGGTACCGATGCCACCGGCGGCGTGGTCAATATCATCACGGACGAGGGCGGAGGCCGCACGCGCGGTTCCGTGTTGTTCGACGGCGGTTCGCTCGGCTCAGTCCGCGGAATGGCTCATCTGGCGGGCGGGTTCGATCATGATCGCGTGCAGTACAGCGTCGGAATTACGCACTGGAATGTGATGAGCGGCGTCGATGGCGACAGCCCGGCTCGAAACACTAGCGGTCAGGGCCAGCTCACATACCGTCTGTCACGAATTGCTTCTCTTTCCGCTCGTATCTACACGGGCGATTCATTCAGTTTCGTGAGACTATCGCCGCGTAGCGTGGGATCTCTACCGGCCACAGGGATCATCGATGCTGTCGCCGTGTCCTTATCCGAAGAGCACCGCTACGAATCGGGCACTCCTCTATCGCAACTGGTGCTCGGAGGCGCTACGTTTCTGCCTGCGGCGTACAACTCGGATAGCACGCGAGCAGGGCGCTTCTTCACGGGAGCACTTCGATTTACGCTACGCCCCTCAGACCGGTTGGGGTTCACGGCTCAATATCAGGACCTGAGCACCACGCGCAATTACGGAGACGGTCCGGCCGGTCCGGGAAGCCAGCCCGCCGGCAGTTCTTTGTCGAAATATCTGGGAGAAATTCAGACCGCAAACGGCCGCCTCGACGCTTCGTGGGGCAAATATCAGCACTTTGACGCAGGATACGAATTCGAAAGCGAAAACTTCCAGAACCGTTTGTTACCTCCGGTGGCCGCTTCTGATTTTTTCACCAGCGTTACGCAGCGCAGCAACGCCTTTTTCGCGCAGGATCAACTACATTTCCTGGACGGCCGGCTTCAGTTTGCCGGGGCTTACCGTGTACAGTCCTTCGCTCTGGACCAGCCGGTATTTCAACCTATAGCCGGCGCACCATTCACTGGACGGACATTCTCCGCTCCGCCTACTGCACAAACTGGAGATGCCTCAACGTCCTACACACTTCGTCGCTCCGGTACGAAAATTCGTGCTCACGCGGGCCGCAGTTACCGCGCACCTTCCCTTTTTGAGCGGTTTGGCGTTTTCTTCAGCGGATCGAGCTACACCTTGTACGGCGATCCGAGTCTTCGGCCCGATCGATCGAGTTCCATTGACGGAGGAGTCGACCAGACGATGTGGAACTCCCGAGTCCGGCTCTCTGGCACGTACTTCTACACACGCCTGAATGAAGTGATCATCTTCGATACGTCAGGCGCGATCAACGCCGCCACCGATCCACTGGGGCGCAATGGTGGTTACCGGAATACGCAGGGCGGCATCGCGCGCGGCGCCGAGTTCAGCGCCTCTGTTGCGGCTACTCGATCGCTGCAACTGACCGGCACTTACACTTACACGGATGCTCGCCAGCAAACTCCGCTGGTGGCAGGCGTATGGCGCACCTATGAGATTCCGCAGCATCAATATTCAATGACTGCGACGCAGCGGTTTTCGGCGAGACTGACCGGCTTCTTTGTCTTCAGCGGCTCGTCCGATTATTTGGCTTCCGTTTCCGGGCGGGCGTTTCAGTTCAAGGGTCCTGCGCGTGGTCAGGCTGGACTGAGTTACCGCCGGCCAATGGGCGAGTTTCGCGCGATCCGCATCTACGGCAAAGCAGATAATCTGTTCAATCAGACGTATTTTGAAAATGGTTTCCGCACGCCTGGGAGAACTCTGACGGGCGGCACGCAGTTCGAGTTCTGAACTATGCCAGTCAGACGATTTTGCTTTCTCACATTGTTGCTCGCGTCTTCCGTCGGCGCAGCGGATTTCCCGCAGCGGATCGTCTCGCTATCTCCTGATGTGACGGAGATGCTCTACGGAGTAGGCGCCTTCTCCCGCCTGGTGGGCGTCTCGAATTACGACACGTACCCTCCCGAGGTGGTGAAAGTTCCTCACCTCGGGCAACTACACAATCCGAGTCTCGAAAAACTAACGGCCTCGCGGCCCGACCTTGTGATCATCAACAATGCACAGGCTCCATTCCTCGAAGAAACTCTCAAAGACTTAGGCCTTCGCGTTCTGAAGACCTCCAATAGGTCGGTTGAGGAGGTCTACGCGGCAATGATTGCGATCGGACACGCCACAGGCAACGATCGCGAGGCGGCGAGACTTGTTGCGGATACGCGTGAAGGTCTGGATCGAGTCAGGCGGAAGACAGCTACTCTTCCCAAAACGCGAGTGGTCATGATTGTCAACCGTACCCCCGGAACCCTGCGCGATTTGTCGAGTGCTACCGATGGCAGTTATCTAGCTGACCTGGTTGAAATCGCCGGAGGGCGCATTGCCATAGCGCGGGTCCCGAGCGGCTACGCAAGGCTCAGCAAAGAGGACCTGCTTGCCACCAATCCCGACATCATTCTCGACTTCGTTCATGGCCCAAAAAGCAGCCTGGCGGGAGATCCACTTGACGCATGGCGCGAGTTGCCTGAGCTAAAGGCAGTGCGCGATCATCGCGTGCTTGCCGTCAGCGCCGATTACGTGCCGCATGCCTCGCAACGTATCGTGCAAACGGCGGAACTGTTCGCCCGGTTGATTCATCCTGAGCTCAAGTAATGCCGAATATGCTCGAAGCATGCGATCTCGATTACGCCTATAGCGATGGGCGCCTTGTGCTTCGAGGTGTCAGTCTGATTGCAGATCCCGGGTCCATGACGGCGGTTATTGGGGCCAACGGTTCCGGAAAATCCACGCTGATTCGGATGCTGGCCGGGCTGTTGCGCCCCCGCGCGGGGACGATTACGCTCGATGGGATTCCCATGAAGGACTGGGACCCACGGTTGCGCGCCCGGCAAATCGCCTACGTCCCGCAGTCGACCGCGACCGCATTTCCGTTTCAGGTGATTGATATCGTCTTAAGCGGCCGAACCCCGCATGCTCCGAGGTTTCGCTTTGAGAACGGCGACGATACACGGAAAGCTATGCATGCGCTCGAAAGCGCCGGAGCTGCCCATTTGGCCGCAAGGGCATTCACCAGTCTTTCAGGCGGCGAACGGCAGATGGTGATTCTGGCCCGTGCGCTCGCTCAGGAGCCTCGGTTATTGTTGCTCGACGAACC
>JAOAPQ010000846.1 GCA_025462965.1 Bryobacterales bacterium | reverse complement strand
CTCCGGATGACGCTGTTACCGCGCGAGTGGTCCGGAAGAGAGATATACTTGCGATCATTCTTTACCGAAAGGAAGCCGATGCCGCGCCGCTTGGCCTATACGTTTGGGATCCTGTTCTTTTTGCATTGCCCGGTTGCTCTCGCGCAGACCGGCGAGATTTCCGGCACCGTCAACGACCAGAACGGTGCTCTCGTTCCGGGTGCCCAGATCGTCGTCATCGAGACATCCACCGGAACCCGGCGGACTCTGGTAACGAATGCCGTCGGGAACTATTCGGCGTCCTCTCTCCTGCCGGGGCCGTACACTGTCGCGGTATCGCACGAGGGCTTCAAGCAGGTCTCACGATCGGGAATTGAACTGCAGGTGGATCAGCAGCTTCGTCTTGATTTTGCGCTCCTCATCGGCTCCGCCAGCGAACAGATCACCGTGCAATCCGATGTTCCTGTGCTCAACACGGAAACACAGGCTATCGGGCAGGTGGTCCAGGCACGGCAGATTGTCGAGCTGCCTCTGCTGGGCCGCAATCCCTACGCGCTCGGCGGCCTGGTGCCTGGCGTCCGGATCGCGCGGGGTGTGAACGATTTGCCGGTGGACCAGATCAGTACCTCCTCTGTCTCCATCAACGGAGCTCGCGGGAATCAAAATGAATATCTGCTGGATGGAGCGCCCAACACGGGTGGTGCGCAGAACCAGCCGGTGATCTATGCAAACCCCGATTCCGTACAGGAGTTTAACGTTGCCACAAACAGCTTCAGCGCTGAATTCGGCAGAGCGGCAGGTGGCGTGTTCAACGTGGTGACAAAGTCAGGTACGAACGCGGCCCATTTCACGCTGTACGAATTTTTGAGAAATAACGCGCTCAACGCAAATGACTGGTTCGCCAATCTGGGTGGGCAGTCGCCAGCGCCCTTGCGCTTCAATCAGTTTGGGGGCGTGCTCGGCGGCCCCGTCACTTTGCCGCACCTGTATGACGGACGCAATCGCACGTTCTTCTTCGTCAGTACCGAACTGGTACGGTTCGTTCAAGGAGTTACTTACTCCGGCACCGTCCCAAGTCCGCTCGAACTAACCGGCGACTTCAGCCACACCGTGAACGCAGCAGGGAAACCGATCGTCATCTATGACCCGTTCACGACCCGCCCCAATCCAAACGGGGTTGGCTTCATTCGCGATCCTTTTCCGGGGAACATGATTCCGGCCGGGCGCATCAATCCGGTCGCACGAAAGATTTCTACCTTTTTCCCGGCTCCTGACACGGCTGGTAATCCGTTCACGGGGACAAACAACTACATCCGCACGGACGCCAACCGAATTCAAAAGAACACCTACAGCACTCGCCTGGACCAATACTTTACAGACAATACGCGGTTCTTCACTCGCTTTTCGTATGACGATTCGCCGTGGACGCGCGCGTCTCCTTATGGTTTGGCGGATCCCGGGTCGCCCGGATTCGGGCCGCAGGATTTCACGAGGTATAACGCCGTGATGGAAGGCAATCATGTATTCTCGCCTACGCTGATCGGCACCTTGCGAGCGTCGTTCTCGCGGCTTTCCAACTTTCGTGGGCCCATCAGCCAGGGATTCGACATTGCCACACTGGGATTCCCTGCGAACCTGGCCGCGCAGGCGGGTGCTCCCGCGGCTTTCCCCGCCATCCTGATCACTGGATACGGCGTAGCCAGCTCAATCCCGAATAGCGCGGGCACTTCCGCGTTGGGACAAACAGGCCTGATTGCATTCGGAATGAATAACTATGCTCTGCAAGCAAGCGGGAGCAAGACCTTCCGGCAGCATGAGATTCGCTTTGGCGGCGAGCTAAGAGTGATTCAGTTCAATTCACTCCAAACGAATGACACCAGCACGCAATTCTCTTTTGGCAGCGCTTTCACGCAAGGGCCGAACCCCACCCAATCTTCGTCGACCGCTGGCGCGGCGCTTGCCACATTCCTGCTGGGTGTTCCGGGGGGCTCAGTAGCTCCTTCCCCCGCGCTCGCGATCGAGACGAAGTATTACGCCGGTTTTGCGCAGGATCAGTGGAAGATCAGCCCCAAGTTCACATTGAATTTAGGCTTGCGCTACGAACTTGAAACGCCGCGAACGGAGCGTTACAACCAGCTGACGAACTTCGACTATGGTGCCGTGCCGCCGCTGAATGCGCCGGGGCTCAACCCTCATGGTGTGCTCGCCTTTGTGGGCGTACACGGGGCTTCCAGTTATCAGGCGAAGTTGGACCCTAATAATTTCGCGCCTCGCATAGGCTTTGCATGGAACGTGACGCCAAAGACAGTAGTGCGCGCGGGATCCGGGTTGTTTTATGGAACCAACATGGGCGTGGGCGGCGCCCCCAGCACGTTCGGCATTACCGGCTTTGCCTCATCCACCAGCATCGTAACCAGCCTGGACGGAGTTACTCCCCAAACACTGTTGAACAACCCTTACCCGCAGGGGGTGGTTCAACCTTCCGGAAACTCACTTGGGCCAGCTACGTTTCTCGGCCAGTCCATCAGCTTCTATGACCGGAATAACGTCACTCCCTACTCAATTCAATGGAATTTCGATCTACAGCGCGAACTCCCCAAGGCTGTTCTCTTGGACATTGGCTATGTGGGGACGCGCGGTCTGAAATTTCCATCTGACTTAACGCTCAACCAACTGCCGGATGCCGCCCTCTCGCTGGGTGACGACCTTCGGACCCAGGTGCCGAATCCTTTTTACGGCCAAATCGTCTCCGGGGTTCTTGCTGCCAAAACCGTGGCCAAAGCACAGTTGCTCAGACCCTATCCGCAGTTCGACGGCGTCACTTCTGTCCTGGCAAATTGGGCTTCATCGAAATACCACGCGCTTCAGGTAAAGATAGAGAAACGTTACGCCAAGGGGTTCACCTTCCTGTCTTCTTACACGTATTCAAAATTGATGGACGTGAGCACGGGCCCGTTCAGCGGGGAATCTCTCGGCGGCGGTAATCTTCAGGACTTTTACAACCGGCGCGCCGACTACGGTGTGTCTTCACTCGATCAAACGCACCGGCTGGTCGTCAGCACGGTCTATGCGTTGCCGTTCTTTGTGAAACAGAGCGGCTGGCTGGGACACGCTCTAGGCGGTTGGGAGGCTGGAATAGTCGGGTCATTCTACAGCGGAAGTCCTCTGGGCATCGCATCGGCTGTGAACGGAACCTTCTCGCAGGGCGGCGGACAACGGCCGAACTGGAACGGGCAGAATCCCTCGCTTGCCAACCCGACCCCGTATCGCTGGCTTGATGCATCGGCTTTCAGCACACCGGCGGCCTATCACTTCGGAAACGCGCCGCGAACGTTTTCCGGCGCCCGCAGCAATTGGCAAAGAGGCATTGATCTTTCACTGCACAAGAACACACACCTGACAGAGAAGCTGCAGCTGCAGCTCCGCGCGGAGACCTTCAACCTGACCAACACGCCGGTGTTTTCACCTCCGAATACCAGCTTCGGGTCACCCGCATTCGGGACGGTGAGTTCTGTGGCGAACCAGCCCCGTATTGTGCAACTCGCCTTGAAGCTGATTTACTGAGATCCAACCATGAATCGCAGATCGTTCTTGAACGTTGCTCCGTTTGCCCCGCTGGCTTACGCTGCTGCCCAGCAGTTTCCACAACCCGAGCCGGCCGGTCATCCGGTTCCGAGCCCGACACTCACAACGCGGCCCAACGTCCTTTGGATTCTGGGAGACCAGTTCCGGGCACAAGCCCTGCAATCCTATGGCGACCCGAACTCGCGCACGCCGAACCTGGGCCGGGCGGAAGAGAATGGGTTGACTTTCACCGGGCATCTCTCAGGGTTCCCGCTTTGCTGTCCATTTCGCGGCTCGATGCTGACCAGCCGCTACCCGCATCTGTGCGTCCCAGGACACGAATACCCATTGCCGAAGGGTCAGAAGACCGTAGCCGATGTGTTCAACGCGAACGGTTACCACACCGCATACTTTGGCAAATGGCATCTCGGCGGGTGGCATGAGAAAGACGGGCGCGCGGCATTTTTCATCACGGATCCAGAGCGCCGCGGCGGCTTTGAAGCCTGGTCAGCTTACGAAAACAACAATAGCCAGTGGGATTCCTGGGTGCATGGCGGAAGCGGCAAGGACGCGTTCCATTACCGCCTGCCAGGCTATGAAACAGACGAACTCACCAACTTGATGCTGAATTACATCAAGGACCGGGCCGCGGAAAAGAAGCAGGGAAATGCCAAACCCTTCTTCGGGGTGCTCAGCGTTCAGCCTCCGCACGATCCTTATGTTGCTCCCGAAAAGTTCATGGCGAATTACAATCCCGCTCGCCTTCAATTGCGAGAGAACGTGGCCCACTCCCGCTCTCTCGAACCGGAGATTCGACGCAATCTGGCTGGTTACTATGCCCAGATTGAAAACCTCGACTGGAACTACGGCCGCGTGGTGCGTGCCTTGGAAGAAGCGGGCATGCTGCAAGACACACACATCTTCTTCTTCGCCGACCACGGCGATATGCATGGTTCGCATGGCATGCTCCGCAAGACCTGTCCCTATGAGGAGTCGATCCGCACGCCTTACATCATCTCAGGAGGTGTGCCGCGGCCTCCGGCCATGAAAGTGGGACGCCGGCCTGTCATTTCAAACCATGTCGACATCGCTCCCACCACGTTAGGTTTGTGTGGAATCAAGAAACCCGATTGGATGAAGGGCGCTGACCTTTCGCATCACCGGATCAACAAGCCGGCCGCTGGTCCGGAACCGGATTCCGCCTATCTGCAGAACGTGGTTCCCACGGGGCATCCCGATAGTATCAACACGCCCTATCGCGGGCTCGTGACGCGCGACGGTTGGAAATACGTCTGTTTCGAAAACCGATCGTGGTTGCTCTTCAACCTGAACGACGATCCCTTCGAAGAAGCCAACCTGGCACAGAACAATAAATTCCGCGCGGAGCGCAAGAAGATGATCGGGCGCTTGAAACAATGGGTTGCCGACGTGGATGATAAATTTGCAATTCCGGAAGACTAATGAACCTTAACTCACGGCGTACCTTCATGAAAACTGCCACGCGCGCTGCGCTGGCGTCCCGGATACTTGCGGATCAAGCGATCGCCCAAACGGGAGGGAAGCGCCGTAATGTCATCTTCATCCTTA
>JAOAPQ010000844.1 GCA_025462965.1 Bryobacterales bacterium | reverse complement strand
AGACATCCGCGAGTTCCAGTGAATCCGGAGTAATCTTTTTTACCCGCCCGAAATACGCAGCTCCATTGTCCAGCAGCACGGCTTCATACGCTGTTCGAATCGGATCCCGAACAAAGTACTTCTCACCGATCGAAAACCCCAACAGAGAGAAAGCCGCGGCTAAGCAAAGAAGCACTGAGACCTTCAAGAATTTGCGGTCTGCTGAAGATGTCATGGGATCAGAGGATATCATGGGATCAAGGGTATACCGAAGATAACTTAGGACGCTTGTTCCGCTGAGCGATTTCGTACGCCGGCTAATTGAGACCAGCACAATTCCGCCCGTTCCCGATTGACAAACAGAGCAGGTGCGGGCAAACTGAACTTCTTAGCAGGGGCAGTACCTGCGTCACCTTTTCAGCCAAGGCCGCTGGAAACTCAGATAACTGAGTTACGTCCACGCACGCGTGGGTGGCCGAAATAGTGATTTCTCCTGCTGTTGCCCCTCACTTCGCAAAACCAATGAGAAAAACATTTCGTGACTTCATCGGATTGTTCGCCGCAATCCTTCCCATGATTCTCTCGGCGGCGATTGTGGCTCTTTGCTTGTCCCTGGCAGGCGCCCGGGCTTGGCCTTGGCACGTGTGGTTACTCCTGTCTCCGGGGCTTTACCTGCTGTGGTTGACAGGCTATCTACTAATCTGTGGGTGGATATGCGGAAGGTTGGGCAAGAAGTATCCAAAGCCGCGATATCAGGCAATGAACCCCGAGAACCCACTGGCCTCCAAGGAAGATCTGGGGATCGTCACGGCGGTAGCTTGCTACCGGCGCGCCATGATCTTGACACGGCTGCCGCTCGTGTCGATGCTCGAGCAGACCAGCGCGTTCCGGGATGTGGTCCTCCGCGCGTTTTCGCCCAGCGTTCATATTGGCAAACCCTCGTTCATACTCGGCGTTCTCGAAGATCCCGACCTCACCAATATCGGCGACTCGGTCGTTATCGGCGCGGGTTCCGTAATCTCGGGCCACGCTGTATCGATGAGACAGGATGGATTTCTGGTGTACCTCTCTGCTCCCGTTTCCATCGGACATCGCGTCACGGTGGGCGGCAACTCACGTATAGCTATGGGTTCGGACATTGGCAATGACGCGGTCATAGAAGCGGGCTCCGTCCTTCCTCCTTTCGCCAAAATTCCCGCTGGCGAAGTGTGGGGCGGCAGTCCGGCGGTTTTCCAGCGTGCCCGACGATCCGGCGATTCACCTGAGGCCTCTACAATCAGTACCAAAGCCGTCCCGGCGGAACCTGCTCGGAAAGGCAGCGACGAAGATGCGCGTCAACTGGTAGCCAGCGCCCTGCGCTTGCCGCCGGACGAGGTCACCGAAGATTTGAGCGCGCACACCTGTGCGTCGTGGGATTCGTTGGGGCAAGTGGCAATCGCGGCGGCCATCTTCAATCGCTTCGGAGTCGCCGTGAACGCCGCCGAGGTCTATCGAATCTCTACGCTCCCGGATGTCGCCAACGTGATCGCCGGCCGAGGTCTCGCGCATACGGTTGAAGCGCCGCGCAGTTCTGACACCGCGCTTCCTCGAGATTGCGAATTGCTTCCGCTAATGGATCGCGAGTCGTCCACTCGCGCTCTCGCCGCCTTGTATGAGGGAACGCCATTTGTGGGTTTGCAGATTCCGGTGGTGATCGCGGCAAGTTTCACGGCACAGCCGCTGGCTCCGAGCATTAAACTATGGGGTCAGGCATTTGGTTTCGATCTCGATTGCCAGTTCGCCGGATACAATCAGATTGTCCAGACGCTCTTGGGCCACTCAAGCGAATTCGCCGCAAATCGAGACGGCGTTAATGTCCTGCTGTTGCGTGTCGAAGACCTCTCTCTTGAAAATGAGCAAAAAGCTTTCGAGCATGTCAATGGCATACTCGGTGCGATCGGGAAGTTCGCTGCCGGAAATCCGGATGGGAGCCCGCTCCTGGTCGGCAAACTGCCGCCCCTGGTATCCGCTTTCACTGCAGCCGATCCGAGTTTGATTGAATCGATTCGAAATCACTGGCGCACCCAATTGGAACAGATGCGCGGAGTACGACTACTCGACTTCGCCCGCATCGTGGAAAAGATCGGCCTCTCGAACGCGGGAAGCAGCGACGGTGAAGCGATTTCTCGTGTACCCTATTCACCCCGTGTTTATCAGGAGTTGGGAATCGAGTTGGTGCGTACCATCCGGGCTTCGAGAAAGAGCCCGGCCAAAGTGATCGCGGTCGATTGCGACAACACGCTTTGGGGAGGCGTGCTGGGAGAAGTCGGACCCGATGGAATCGCCCTTGGTTCCGATGGCCCGGGTCGAAGCTTCATGCTGTTTCAAAAACGGTTGAAGGCTTTACAGCAGAAGGGCGTGCTGCTCGCGGTGGTCAGCAGGAATGAGCTGGCGGAAGTTCGGAACGTTTTTGATCATCATCCCGGAATGGTTTTACGTTCCGCCGATATCGTAGCCTGGCGCGTAAACTGGAACCATAAGTCGGAGAACTTACGCGACTTGGCGCAGGAGTTGAACCTGGGTTTGGAGTCGTTCGTGTTTTTCGATGACGATCCCGCGGTCCGGTTGGAAATGCAAACTCGTGTGCCCGAGGTTCACGTGATTCCGCTGCCTGCCGAGCCTTCGGAATATTGTTCCGTGTTCGACCGCTTGTGGCTTTTCGACGGCGTGTCCGCTACGGCCGCTGACGAATCCAGAACTCTAATGGTTCAGCAGGAAACAGCTCGCAAACAGGAACTGGGCACGAATCAAAGCTTGGAGGCTTTCCTGGCCGATCTTGATTTGCGGGTCACAATCAGCTACGCCGGCGAACATGACT
>JAOAPQ010000842.1 GCA_025462965.1 Bryobacterales bacterium | reverse complement strand
CTCCAGAACAGAAGGACCACGGCTGGCGGTTAGTGCTGCAATCCATTGCTCAATGCAAACTACCCCAACGCAAACGACCTTCCCCACCTCGCCTCGTCTGCCCACGACCACAGACTTTCCCCACCCGTAAGGTCTCCGACCATGCTTAAAAAACTACGTCGCATCAGGTTGGTTACCGCCGCGCGGGATGGCGTCCCGCCCCACATTCAGCTGTCCGTTTTTGCGTATATGCTGAAGCTTCATGAAACCCGAACGCTTGCGGAGCTTAGCCGCCGTAGTCGGACCTTGGGTGCTGTTCGGAATCTATTCGGGCGCGGAAACCCATTACCGCTCTTCCTTCAGCAAGAAGCCTCATTCGTGGGGCGAATCGCTCACAGCTGAGACGGCATACACGCTCCTTTGGGCCGCGTTGACTCCGGTGGTGATGCGGCTCGCCCGGCGCTTCCGGATTGAGGGCGGGCGGGCCTGGCGCAACGTTGGGTTGCACGCCATTGCCTCCGTTGTTTGTTCGCTCGCAACGAAAACTATTTGGGATCTTTTCTTCGAAAGGTCGGGGCCGTGGACGATCACGTCTTTCAGCTGGACGAAATATTTTCTCTCGATGTCTATGGTGTTTACAGAGGGGATTTTCCTCTATTGGCTGATCATCCTGTTCACCTGCGCGTACGATTATTACCGGAAGTACGAAACCAGCCTGGTCCAGGCCTCCAGCCTGCAAACGCAGTTGGTACAGGCGCAGCTCCAGGCGCTGAAGATGCAACTGCATCCTCACTTCCTCTTCAACGCGCTGCATAGCGTCTCCGCGCTGATCCACGAGGATGCCGAGGGCGCGGACCGTATGATCGCCCGGTTGAGCGATCTGCTGCGCCTTTCCCTGGAGACCGGCGGAGCTCAGCTGGTGCCGCTACATCAGGAGCTGCGCTTCCTGAATCTCTACCTGGAGATTGAAAAGACGCGATTTGAGGAGCGCCTGGCAGTCCGTTTCGACATCGAACCCGAGGCCGAGGAAGCGCTGGTGCCGAATCTGGTTTTCCAACCTTTGGTGGAAAACTCGATTCGACATGGGCTGGCGCCGAGGATCGGCGGGGGATGCATTCACGTTGAAGCGAAGCGCGATGGACGCAAACTTCTCCTGAGAGTAACGGACAATGGCAACGGTTTATCGGAGGAGGGCAGGGAAGGTATCGGGCTCGGCGCGACCAGAGGGCGTTTGGAACGTCTATACGGAGATGAACAGAGTCTGCTCCTCCGGAACGTCCGAAGCGGGGGAGTGGAGGCTTTGATTACGATTCCCTTCGCTACCAGCACCGAGGATGATGCTCATGAACCGAATTAATACGTTAATAGTGGACGACGAACGCCTCTCCCGGCAAAGGATCAGCCGATTGCTCGGCGACGAGCCGGACGTCGACATAGTCGCGGAGTGCTCGAATGGGCCGGAGGCTCTCGCGGCGATGCTCGAGAAATCCCCCGACCTGATGTTTCTGGATGTTCAGATGCCTGGAGTAGATGGTTTCCATGTCATGGACACGGCCATTGCGAAGGCAATTCCGGTGGTTGTATTCGTCACGGCGTTCGACGGCTATGCGCTGAAGGCTTTCGACGTTCAGGCATTCGATTACCTGCTGAAACCGTTCGATCGAGCACGCTTCCAGGAGACCTTGCGACGTGTGCGTCTGCAACTGAGCCGGGTGCGATCCGGCGAAATGAACCAGCGACTTGCCGGACCGGCGGACGCCGTGCGGCCGGGCCAGCGCGGATGCAGCCGGATCGCGATTCGCACCCCAGGTCACGTCGCCATTGTACGGACGGACGAGATCGATTGGGTGGAAGCCGCGGATAATTACGTTTGTATTCACTGCGGCGCGGAGACGCATGTACTACGGGAGACGATGAATGCGCTCGAAGCACGGCTTCCGAACAAACAATTCCAGCGCGTACATCGCTCGACGATCGTCAACATCGACCGGATCAAGGAATTGCAGCCATGGTTCCGGGGTGATTACCGGATTATCCTCCGCGATGGGACGCAGTTAACGCTGACACGCAGCTACCGGGAAAAGCTGGAGGAGAGTTTGCTTCAGGCCTCCTGAGCAGGCCGCCGATAAACGCCGATTAACGCCGATGAAAAACGAAGCTCGTTGACACATTGGCGAAGTGCTTGATATTGTTGGCGACCAGTCTGGAGGGATTAGTGCCAACTTGGATGAAGTGGGTGGCGGTGTTGCTGGTATCGGTCGGGTCCTGCGCCGCTCAGGAAACCCGCGCCAGTCTCAGCGGGACCATAACGGATAGTTCCGGTTCGGTGGTCGCCGGCGCTCAGCTGCGGCTGGTCAACACACAAACGCAAGTTGCTTTTACGGCTGCGTCCAACCAACTCGGGCAGTACCGGATTCTTTTTGTGAATCCAGGCTCCTACCAGTTGAAAGTCGAGCTGGCCGGTTTTCGCTCTTTCGTGCGCGACAATATCGACCTGACCGTGGGCGAAGCCGCCACGCTCGATATCGGGCTCCAGATTGGCAACCAAACCGAGACTGTGACGGTGGGCGCACAAGCCCCGATACTTGAAGCCGAAAAGGCGGACCGCGGGATTGTGGTGGACCAGCAAACTGTCAGCGAGCTGCCGACGATCGCGCGCGTTCCCATCATGGCGGCGGTGCTTACTCCGGGAGTCATATGGACCGCACCAAACTACGCACTGGCGCCCTTTTCCAACTCGGGGCTCTCGAGCTGGTCAATCAACGGCAGCATCTCGCCTTCCGCCGAGTTTCTCCTGGATGGCGCGCCGAATGACATGATCTACCAGGCCGCTCACAGTATCGCCTACATTCCACCGGTGGATGCCGTGGAAGAGTTCAAAGTCGTGACGGGCGCGTACGACGCTCAATATGGGCGGAATGGCGGCGGGGTTTTGAGCGTAGTGCTCAAGAGCGGAACGAATCGTTTCCACGGAACGGCCTATGAGTTCCTGAAGCGGCCGTTTCTGGATGCAAATTCGTTTGCGAACAATTCCAAGGGCGCGGCCCGACCCTACGACAAGTTGGATGAGTACGGCTTCACCGTAGGCGGTCCGGTCTGGATACCGAAGGTTTACAACGGGAAAGATAAGACGTTCTTTTTTGTGGCGTTCGAAAACTATAACGACTCTACGATTCCGCGCAGCCAGGTGTCGTCCGTTCCAACGATCGCCCAGCGAAACGGCGATTTCTCTCAGACGTTTACCAGCGCGGGCCAGCTGATGCCAATCTACGACCCGCAAACCGGCCATACCGTGAACGGGCAGTGGGTACGGAATGTGTTTCCGGGGAACATCATCCCCGCGAATCGGATGGACCCGGTGGGCGCGAAGATCGTCGGGCTTTATCCAACCCCAAATACGATTACGCCGGGTTCGGTGGACTGGCAGAACAACTATTTCAACAACAACGATGTTACTAAGTACTTCTTCCCGAACTTCGTGGCCAGGATGGATCATAACTTCAGCGAGAAGGAGCGTATCTACGGCCGCTACGTCTATAACAACCAGTTACTGAACGACGATACGAACGCGCTGCCCGGACCAGGCGCGGACCTGCGCTGGGGCAACAAGGTAAATAATGCCTTCGTATTCGATTCGATCACGGTAATCAATCCAAACCTGACTTTCGATTTTCGCGCTTCGGTGAATCGTTGGACACAGAACTACATCGCTCCCAATTTCGGCACCAATAACGGCACAGTGATCGGGTGGCCGCAAGCTCTGGTCAGCCAGTTTCCCGAACCGGGCCGCTTCCCGTATTTCACCCTCGCGAACTATCAATCGCTAGGTGAATCCGGCAGCAACATCTGGTTCGCGCCGACGACAACGATCAGCCTGCAGCCCAACATTGCGATGACGCGCGGACGGCACATCATCAAGGCCGGTCTGGATTTCCGGCTGATTCACCTCTCCAACTATCAATCGGCATTCGCGGGCGGCACGGCGGCGTTCGACCAAGGCTTTACCAGAGCCAATTACCTGACGGCCGACTCAACCAGTGGGAATGCGGTTGCTTCCGCGCTGCTGGGATACGCGGCTTCAGGCGGGGTGGACTATATCGCGAAGCCGTTCTATAGCTGGAAATATTATGCGCCGTGGGTGCAGGATGATATCAAGATATCGCGGCGGCTGACGATCAACGTCGGGCTCCGCTGGGATGTGCTTTCGCCAATCACGGAACGGTATAACCGGCTCAATTATGGCTTCTTCCCGAACAAGGTGAATCCTATCTCCTCGCAAGTGGACCAGACGAAGTTTCCGGGCTACCAGGTCTACGGCGGAATCGGATTTGCGGGCGCGAACGGGAATCCTCGCGCGGCGTTCAATACGGATTGGAATAACATCCAGCCACGGCTGGGAGCGGCTTTCCAGCTTAATTCGACAACGGTGCTGCGCGCCGGCTGGGGAATCTCCTATATCCCGCAGGTCTCCTTCGGCAACAATTTCGGGTTCAGCCAGTCGACTCCTTACGTAGCGACCAATGACGCCGGTCAAACGCCGGCAAGCATCATCTCGAATCCGTTTACGAGCGGAGTTCTGGCTCCCCCGGGCTCGAGCTTGGGATTACAAACGCTACTTGGGCAGGCGCCGTCGTTCGCGGACCCGAGCGGGCACATCGGGTACGTCCACAACTTCTCTCTCGGAGTGCAGAAGATTCTTCCTGGGCAGGTACGAGTGGAAGCATCTTACGTGGGATCGAGAACGAATGACGCGCCGGTTACCAAGACTTACAACGCGTTGTCCGCCAAGAATCTTGCGTTAGGCGATACCACTCAAGGCGGGAACCCGACTTATCTCAACCAGAAGGTAGCGAATCCGTTCCAGAATCTGTTACCGGGCACATCGCTCAATTCGAGCACGGTTCCGTTACAACAGCTTCTTCTCCCGTTTCCCGAATTCACGGGCCTGAGCCAGCAGAACATCCCGGTGGGAAAGGTATGGTACAACTCGCTGCAGGTTAGCGTGCAGAAGAGGTACTCGCAGGGACTATCGATTACCGGAGCCTATACCTTGTCGAAGAATCTTCAGGCACTCAGTTATCTGAATCCGCAGGATACGGCGCCCGCGCGAACGATCGTGCCTTTCGACCGGACGCATGTATTCACGGTAGCTCCGTTGTATGAATTGCCGTTCGGACCGGGGCGACCGTTTCTGAATTCCACGCACGGCATCGTCAGCCGGTTGGTGAGCGGATGGCAGGCGATTGGCAATATTACGTGGGAATCCGGAGTGCCCATGACGGTGCCGAGCGGCGTGTTCGTGATCGGCAACCCGGTACTTTCGAATCAGACATGGGATCACATGTTCAACGCCGGTCTGATCGACGCGACCGGGAAGGTGGTGAATCAGGTGAACGGCCTCCCGCCGGCATTCCAGATTCAGCCCGCGTTCTCGCTGCGCACGGCCTCGCTTTACTTCGGCAACTTACGCGACAGGTGGGGACCCGAGTGCAACATCGCGATCCTGAAGAGTACGATGATCCGGGAGGGGATCCGGCTCGAGTTGAGAGGGGAAGCTTTCAACGCTTTCAACCATCCCCTTTTTGGCGGCGACCCGGTGATCTCGCCGACTTCGCCCAGCTTCGGACAGCTGGTGCGCAACAACGGGCAGACAAACGAATTCCGGCAGATTCAGCTTTCCGGACGGCTGGTGTTCTGATCAGCTGACGCGGTATTTCGCGATGTAGTCTTTCGCCACTTCGCTGCTCATGCCCGGAGCTTCGGGCGCGAGCACCTCACCTTTGACCATGTTCTGTTTGCCGCCGGTCTCCATGTAGATGGCATTCGGGATCGCGCACAGGATATTCATGTTGACTGGTCCGCCGCCGTGGCTGGCGAGCTCCAGGCCGAATCCATCCGAGAGCGCCCCGATTTCCATCCATTCCGACGGGCCGCCTGCGCGGCGATTGTCGGGTTGCACCACGTCGACGCCCTTGCGCTCCAGCAGCTGCATGAAGGCGGTCTTGTTATAGAGGTTCTCGCCAGTCGCGACACGCATATCCAACTCGCGCGCGATTTCGGCAAAGCCATCGAGATCGTAAGGCGGCAGGGGTTCTTCAAACCAGAAGCAGCCTAGCTGCTGATATACCCTTCCGCGACGAATCGCTTCCGGGCGGGTGAAAACCTGGTTGGCGTCCACCATGATCTTGATGTCTTTTCCGGCCGTCTTCCGACCCACTTCAATGCGCTCCACATCGTCGTCGAGCCCGTAGCGACCAACTTTCACCTTGAAGGCGCGATAACCCTGCTCGAGCGTTTCATTGATCGTGCGCTTGTATTGAGAATGATCTTTGTCGTTTTCCCGATACCAGCCACACATGGCGTATGCGGGCATCCGGTCGCGGCATGCGCCGAGCATCTTGTAGACGGGCAGGCCCGCCGACTTCCCGAGAATGTCCCAGATGGCGATATCTACTACGGATAAGGCGAACTGGGTGAGCCCTTGCATGCCCTGGTATTCGAGCGCACGCCAAAGGTCCGCACGGATCCGTTTTGGGAACGCGGGGTCCTGTCCGATCAGGATCGCTTTGATCTCCTGTTCGAGAATGGTTTGCACCACCTTCGGCGCGCCGGCAATCGCCTGGAAATTGGTGTATCCCCAGCCTGTGATTCCGGCGTCGGTCAAGATGCGCAGCACCACGCCGCCGCTGGCCGCGCCGAAATCGTGAATCGCGTCGCCGGTAAAAGGAGCGGGCGGCAGACGAAGCAGATCTGTTTCGATGCCGGTGATCTTGATTTGCTTGCGGGCTTCGGCGGCTACTGCGAATCCGCGGGACAACCCGGCGAGAGGAGCTGCCTGTAGAAAACTTCGTCTGTTCATATAGATTCTTCGGAGAGTCTATCGCAACCGCGTACGCGTTGTAGCGGCTCACTGGTGCGGGTGCGAAGCGTCACTGTTCACTTAGAAACGGGAACTCTAATCGGCAGCGGCTGGGTTATTTTGGGGACGTGGCCAAGAAGACACCGAACAATCCGCAGTCCGCTGCACCAAAGGGCGGCGAGACTCACCAGCAAGCATCGGGAAACGGCAACATCCTCACAACTAATCAAGGGTTGCCCATTTCGGATAACCAGAATTCGCTGAGGGCAGGCGGCCGCGGCCCCACCTTACTCGAAGATTTCATTCTGCGTGAGAAGATCACGCACTTCGATCACGAGCGCATTCCAGAGCGCATAGTCCACGCTCGAGGCTCAGCGGCCCACGGGTATTTTCAGCCTTACAAATCGATGGCGCATGTTACGCGCGCAGCCTTCCTGGCGGATCCGCAAGTGAAAACGCCTGTGTTCGTACGGTTTTCGACTGTCGCCGGCGGTGCGGGCTCAGTGGATCTGCCGAGGGATGTTCGCGGTTTCGCGGTTAAGTTTTATACGCAGGAGGGCAACTTCGACCTGGTAGGAAACAACATACCGGTGTTCTTCATTCAGGACGCTATCAAGTTTCCCGACCTGATTCACGCGGTGAAAATGGAACCCGATCGGGGCTATCCTCAGGCGGCAACCGCGCACGACACCTTTTGGGATTTCGTTTCGCTGATGCCCGAATCGCTCCACATGGTTATGTGGGCTATGTCGGACCGGACAATTCCGCGCTCTTTTCGGATGATGGAAGGTTTCGGAGTCAATACCTTCCGGTTGGTGAACGAAGCTGGGGACTGGAAGTTCGTCAAGTTTCACTGGCGCCCGGTGCTGGGAACGAGCGCGGTGGCATGGGACGAGGCGGTGAAGATCAGCGGGGCCGATCCGGATTTCCACCGGCGCGATCTCTTCGAAGCGATCGACAAAGGCAGCTATCCGGAGTTTGAACTTGGCTTGCAGATTCTCGATCAGAAGATGGCTGATCAGCTCGCGTTCGATATCCTGGATGCGACGAAGGTGGTTCCGGAGGAAATCGTGCCCCTGGAGATGGTGGGCAAGTTGGTGCTCGACCGGAACCCGGACAATTTTTTCGCGGAGACCGAGCAGGTGGCCTTCTGCCCGAGCCATGTTGTGCCGGGGATCGATTTCAGTGAAGACCCGCTGCTCCAGGGACGACTCTTTTCCTACCTGGATACGCAGCTGATTCGTTTGGGCTCGCCGAACTTCCATGAACTTCCGATCAACCGCCCGAAGTGTCCGTTCGCAAATTTTCAGCGCGACGGCCATATGCAGATGCTGGTGCCGAAAGGCCGCGTAAGCTACGAGCCAAACTCCCTCGATCCGGATGGACCGCGGGAAACGCCGCTCGGGCTGCGAACTGCCGCGGTTCCCGTGGAGGGAACGAAGGTTCGCCTGCGGGCGGAGTCTTTTGCCGACCACTACTCGCAGGCGCGGCTGTTCTATCGGTCGGTAACGCCGCAGGAACAAAAGCACATGGCGAGTGCGCTGACGTTTGAGCTGAGTAAAGTAGATGTCCCGGAAATTCGACGGCGAATTCTTGGGCACCTCGACATCATCGATGAGCGGCTCGGAAGCCAGGTCGCGGATGCACTCGGGATGTCAGGCGAGGCGGAGAAGATGACGCCGGCCAAGGCGCCGATTGATCTGGAGCCGAGTCCCGCGCTGCGTCTGTACGGTAAATACAAGCCGACACTGAAGGGCCGGAAGGTTGGCGTGCTCCTTGCGCCAGGGTTTGACGTGGCGCTCAAGAACGGCCTGGTGGAAGCGATCGAGAAGGAAGAAGCGACTGCCGCGATTATTGCGCCGCGGGTAGGCGGCGTGGAGGATTCGGCGGGGACCAAACACGCAGCGGAAATGGCGCTTTCCGGATCTCCCTCGGTGCTGTTCGACGCGGTAACCGTTCTGAGCGGACCGGCGGGAGACAAGGCGTTGACCGCGAACCCGGATGCGGTCACCTTCCTGATGGACGCGTTGCGGCATTTGAAGGCGATCGCGCTTTCGGGAGTGCCCGGTTTGATGAAGAAAGCGCAGGTCGGCGGAGAGGTGGGCGTTGTCGAGCTAACCGGTGCGAAGGACGTTGCGGCGTTTATCGAGTTTGCCCGTAATGGGAGAGTTTGGGAGCGGGAGCCGGCGGCCTGAGCCAGAGGGGCAGGTTGGCGAGGGCGTCCGCTATCACTTTGCGTGTTTCCGCGAGTTCCTCGCCTGCCAGTTCGAGACGAGGCGGCCGGACGCGTGCGCTGCCCATCCCTACTTCCTGCTGCACCAGCTTGATTAACTGCACGAACTTGGGAACGGTGTCCATACGTAATAGCGGCAGGAACCAGCGATACAGATCGAACGCGGCCTGAGTTTCGCCTGCCTCCGCAAGCTCGACCAGTTCCACGGATTCCCTGGGGAATGCGTTCACGAGACCGGCGACCCAGCCCACGGCCCCTGCCGCAATCGATTCCACGATAAGGTCATCGACACCGACCAGGATGCGGAGACGGTCGCCGCATAGTACACGCAGCGCGGCTATGCGGCGGATGTCCGCGCTCGATTCCTTGATGGCGTGCAGATTTTCGTGCTCGTCGAGAAGTTCTTTTACTTGTGCCGGAACGAAATCCACTTTGTAAGCGATCGGATTGTTGTAGAGCATGCAGGAGAGCCCGGTCGCGGAGATGACCGCCGAAACATGTGCCTTGGTCTCGCGCCAATCGCCCAGGTAGACATAAGGAGGAAGAACCATCAGGCCGCTGCATCCGGCAGCTTCCGCAGCCTTGGCGAGCGAGACGGCTTCGGATGTGCTCAGGGCTGAGATCCCGGCCACTACGGGCGCGCGGTCTCCCAATGTTTTGACGCAGGTGGTAAGTACCTGCTGTTTTTCAGCCGCCGTGAGCGTGGCGCCTTCGCCCAACGATCCGAGCGCGACAATTCCCTTGCAGCCGTTATCGATCAGCCAGCCGCAATGCTTCGCCAGGAAGCCGTGATCCACCGTGAGGTCTTCGTGGAAAGCCGTCGTCAT
>JAOAPQ010000833.1 GCA_025462965.1 Bryobacterales bacterium | reverse complement strand
TGAAAGCTGGTCGAGACCGCATCTTCCGGCGAGAGGTGAAACGCCGCCAGATCTTCAAAACGAAGCAGCCCCTTGTTCTCCCGGCTGAACGCGTCGATCTTGTGCGCGATTTCGCCTCGGTAGAAGTAGTCGCGGACGGCGTCGATAGCCGCTACCCGCGTCTTTCCCGCCGCCAGCGCCTGCTTCTCGGCGGCTGCCATGGCGCGCAGCGTGCGGGCCAGATCCGGCTGGTGGAACACCTCGCCCGGCACGGGCACGCGGCCGTTTGGCATGAAATGCTTTCGCGAAGTCGGCCAGAGATCGAAGAACGGAACGCTGTGGGCGATAGTCCCGGAGCGCATCTCATCGATGGGCGCCCCATCCGCGTACTCAATCGCCGCGGCGATCTCCTCGTTGAAGGATTTCGTGCCGAAATCACGCAAAGCCACCAACCCCGCGTCCACCATTCCCGGCACCAGCGCCGGCATCAGGCCGGCCACGGGGACCATCCCCTTCAGACCGCCCTTCTCCGGCGGCGAGGTGATTTCGCCTGGCTGCAGCCTGCGCTCGCGAAAAAAGTCGGCGGTCGCCATCTTCGGCATCGTGCCCACGCCGGCGATGGAATGGACCTTGCCATCGGCCGTGCGGATCAAAATCGGAGCCTCGCCTCCGAAACCGAAGTGAGAATACTCCGTCACCGATGCCGCAAACATGGCCGCGACGCCTGCGTCCACCGCATTGCCGCCGGCGTAGTAGGCGCGCATGCCCGCGTCGGTGGCGTAGTCGCTGCCCGCCGCGATCGCGCCGTGCGTGCCGCGTGCCGGAAATTTGACCGGCCGCTCGTTATTTCTTTGGGCCAGCAGGATGATTGTGAAAAGGAGAAGAAGGAGGGGGAGTTTGCCCTTCATGTTGATTTAAGTGTAAGGGATTTGGCGCCGCCTTATAATGAAAGACTCGGTGGACGACTCTCAGACAGTGCCGCGAGTGGCTTCCGATCCGCCTGCGCAACCGGCAGAGGAGCCAATGCTCTATTGCCCCGTGTGCTCGCGCAAACTGGCCGCGCGGAAGTGCAAGTTGTTCTGCGAAATTTGCGGCTATTACATGAGCTGCTCCGATTACTACTGACCATATGAGCGATATTTCCGAATTACTAGAACGGTTCCGGCGCGGGCCGGAAGTGCTGGCTGTCATGCTGACCGGGTCCGCTGGGCCGGAATCCGACTTCGTCACCGAGCCGGGGAAGTGGAATATCCGGCAGATCCTCCGCCACCTGGCCGATTCCGAGCTGGTCGGGGCGCATCGCTTCCGCGTCATGCTCGCGGAAGACAATCCCCACCTCACCGCATGGGACCAGAATTTGTGGGCCGGTAACCTGGATTACTCGACCCGTAAGCCGCAGGCATCGCTGGAGACCTTCCGCCGCATCCGTGCCGATAATTACGAGCTGCTGAAGAGCATGCCCGAGCTGGCGTTCGAACGCGGCGGCATCCACGCGGAGCGCGGTCCCCTCACGGTGAAAGACATGCTCGGCCTGTACGCCGACCACGTGGAAAGCCACGCGCGCCAGATCCAGCGGATCCGCGAGGAATACAAGAAAGCGAAGGCGAAGAAGTAAACGGTCTCAAGTGAAGATCGCGACCTACAATGTAAACTCCGTCCGCAAGCGCCTGCCCCTGATACAAGCGTGGCTGGACGAACACCGGCCTGATGTGATGTGCCTTCAGGAAACCAAAGTGCAGGACGCGGATTTCCCGATTGCCCCGTTTCAGGAGGCCGGGTATCACGTGGCGCTCCGCGGCATGAAGGGGTATAACGGCGTCGCGACGCTCACTCGAGAGCCTCCGGAACAGGTGATCCATGGCTTGGGCGAGCACGGACACGATGAAGATTTTCGGATCATCCAGACGGTGACGAAAGGCGTACGGGTCATCAACACGTATGCGCCGCAGGGTTATCAGATCACGTCCGAGAAGTACGCGTACAAGTTGGAGTGGTTCGGGCGCATGCGGCGGTATTTCGAGGATCATCTGCACCCAGGTGAGCAGGTCGTGTGGCTGGGCGATTTGAACGTCGCGCCGGAGCCGATCGACGTCTACCACCCCGACCGCCGGGTGAACGATGTGGATTTCCACATCCTGGCGCGGAATGCTTACAAGGAAGCGATCGCGTGGGGCTTTTCCGACGTATTCCGGAAATTGCACCCGGACCGGCTGCAATACACGTATTGGGACTACTTCCGGAACGCCTTCGCGAACAACTGGGGGTGGCGGATCGATCACATCCTCGCTACCCCTTCGCTGGCGGGGCTCTGTACCAGGGCCGAGGTGGACTTGGAACCGCGCAAGGCGGAGAACGCGTCTGACCATACAGTGATGTGGGCTGAATTTGAGAGAATTTCAAAATTATGACAATCGCACTGGGCGCTCGCCTCAGCATCATGATGTTCCTGAACTACCTGATCTGGGGCGCCTGGTACGTGACGCTCGGAACGTATCTCACGGCCACTCTGAAGTTCTCGGGAACCGAAGCGGGCGCGGTCTTCGGAACCACGGCGCTGGCCTCGATGATCTCGCCTTTCTTCGTGGGATTGATCGCGGACCGTTCCTTCGCCACCGAGCGGGTGCTCGCGACGCTACACCTCGCGGGCGCCGTTGTCCTGTATCTCGTCACGAAGGCCACGTCCTTTCCGATGGTTTACGGGCTGATGCTGGCCTACTGTCTCTGCTACTTCCCGACCATCTCGCTCACCAACTCGCTGACTTTCCAGCACTTGAGCGACACGGGCCGGCAGTTTCCGCTGATCCGCGTATTCGGCACGCTCGGATGGATCGTAATCGGGCAGACGGTCGGGCGGATGGGAGTGGAAAAATCGGCGACGCCCTTCCTCCTGGCGGCGGCCGCATCGATTGTCATGAGCATTTTCAGCCTCACTCTGCCCCACACCCCGCCTGCGGGCCGTGGGAAGCGGGTGACCGTTCGCGGCGTTTCGGGCCTGGACGCGTTGGTGATGCTGAAGCGTCCGGCTTATCTGGTGTTCGCCATCGCGTCCGTTCTGGCTTGCATCCCGCTGACGTTCTACTTCTCGTTCACGAATGCCTTCCTGAACGATGCGGGCGTGACGAACGCGGCGGGAACCATGACCTGGGGACAAATTTCGGAGGTAGGCATGATGCTGGCCATGCCTTTCATCCTGAAGCGCGTCAGCGTGAAAAGCATCCTGCTGATGGGTATGACCGCGTGGGCCGTGCGATATGCACTGCTGGCCTACGGGAACAGCGACGGCAAAATGTGGATGTTCTATGCCGCCATCCTTCTGCACGGAATCTGCTACGACTTTTTCTTCATGACCGGGCAGCTTTACACCGATCAGGAGGCTCCGCAAAACTTCCGCGGCGCGGCGCAGGGGTTCATTACGTTCATCACCTACGGAGTAGGAATGTTTATCGGCTCGCTGCTATCCGGCCGCGCCTTGGATTTCTTCACGAGCACCAATAACGGCGTTGCCGTCAGGAACTGGCCGGGCTTCTGGCTGAGCTCGGCCCTGGGGGCGTTCGTTCTTCTGGTGGTGATCGCCCTGTTCTTCCGCACGAACGCGAAGATTGAGACTGCACAGACCGTGGAAAGCGCCGCCGCGTGATGGCTCGCCTTATAACTACGCCCTCACAGCCCGGCCTTTCGCCGCGTCCCATTTCAGGTATTGCCGGTGCCGGAAAGATTCCACGGCCATCTCGCACACCACGACGC
>JAOAPQ010000823.1 GCA_025462965.1 Bryobacterales bacterium | reverse complement strand
GTAGCCATACGGGCAAGCCGGGGCTGCTCCAATATTGATGGAGACCTGGGCGGCTGCAGAGGGCGGGATGCTCATCAAAGCGGCAACCAGGGCGGAAATGGCAAGGAGTTTACAATAACGCATGAGTCCTCACTCCGGAGAAATGCAAGCCGGAAGCCAAAGGTGGAATGGCTGGGAACAGACTGAAATTTAAGGAGAAGGGCGAGGAATCGTAGAGCACACGCCTGAGACGGCCAGTCTGTCGAGTGACCACGGTGTCAAAAGGGTGACGCAAGTTATCACCGGGACAGAACCTATACCTCGTTCGTCTCTGGTCCGAGACGACTGCCAATCACTCCACCGCCGAACTCCGTGCGCTGAGCCGTCTCCGAAGGACCTCTTTCTGCATGAGTTGCACCGACCGCTTAGGCAGCCCGAGGCATGCAAAACTGGACGGCAGAAGGTCGTCCGCAGACCATTGTCCTCTCATCAAGCCAAAAGAGGAATGACCTTGCCCCGGTAGCAAGAGATGAGTGATCTCGTGCGCTATGACCCGTCCGATCACCATGGGCAACAATCTCGCCTGGGTTCGCACTGCAGTCACCCGATCGTAAAATATGAACGCGGCTGCGTAATCACCGGTTGAGCCGGCACTCCCGAGCGCACTCTTGCTCGCTTGGGAGAACGCTTTAGGGATGAACCGGATGATCAAGTCTGTCTGCAGTTGGGGCGATGCACAAGAGCCGGAGTTCACCTGTGAAGTACAGTTGACCCACCTCAGGTCAATAGGCACGCTGCGGAGCATGCGAGCGGCTTCGGTTTCTGCTCCCTGAAGCACCCGGTGCGACAGCCCGGAAAATCCGTATACGCGGACAGTGAGTTCAGGAGACTGGCCGGCTGGAGCAAACTTGGTAGTGGCCCTCGCAAACAGGGGAGTGGGCTCGCTCAGAAATCCGGCAAGCGAAACCATCAGAGTCATTGCTGGAACTACGGTCTTTTCGCGGCACATCATGCCGTGGATTGTCAGTGCGGAGGCTTCTCAAACTCCTGTGCGGCGAATCAAACGTTCTCAAATCGGTCTAGAATCTTATTAGTTGTGGCCTCAAGTGGGTGAAAAGAATGCCCCGTTATACTTTCGGCCCATTCACCCTGGATCCGGATATCCGCGCTCTTCTACGCGACGGGGAGCCGATTCCGATGGCCGGGAAGGCCTTCGAAACGCTGCTCGTGTTGGTTCAGAATCGTGGCCGGCTGGTTGATAAAGACGAGCTGCTAACCCGGGTTTGGGCGGGCGCTGTCGTAGAGGAGGCGAATCTAACCCAAGCCATTTTCACGGTGCGCAAGACCCTGGGTGACAGTCCGAAGAACCACTGCTACATTGTGACCGTTCCCGGCCGCGGATACCAGTTTGTGGCGCCCGTTGCGGAGGTTACTAACGTAACAGCGCCGGCCGGAGGGAATCCAACGGAAGCGCGCACGCGGTGGCGGCTCAGCCGCGTCCTTCGGTTCGGCATGGCGGGTGCGCTGCTTGCCGTGCTTGCTGTCATCGCGTTCCGGTGGTTTCGGCCTGCAGTTCCCAGCCAGTCGTTGGAACCCGTTCCACTTACAAGCGGCATTGGGTTTGCAGGATCCCCGTCGTTTTCGCCCGACGGGAAGCAAAGCGTGTACAGTTGGCGCACCCCGGAAGATCCGACCGGGAGCATTCATGTTAAGCAAATCGGTGCGAACACAGAACTTCGTGTCACGAGTTCTCCCGGCGGGGATCTGTTTCCGGCGTGGTCTCCCGATGCGAGATTTATCGCGTTCTATCGCGAAGCGCCGGGGCACTCCGGATACTACGTCGTCTCTGCACTGGGTGGATCCGTCCGGCAGATATTGCCGGTAGCGGATGCCACCGGCATTGATTGGTTTCCGGACAGCAGACACGTCGCCGTTGAAGTCCCGGCTGCCGAGCTTCCACGTTCTTTGCCGGAAACGGCAGGCTCGAAGTTGCACCGGATTGCCTCTCTCGACATCGAGACCGGAGAGCGAAGGTATCTGACGGGACCGGACCCCGCCAAAGTCTTGACGGATGCGAACCCGGCGGTTTCTCCCGATGGCACCATGGTTGCCTTTGTTCGCTCACGGGCAAGCGATGGCGAGCGCGACCTGCAGGTGCGTGTCCGTGGCATACCGGGTGCCGATATCTTCTTAGTCGGCTTAGACGGAAGTCCGGCGAGGCGTTTGACAAACTTCGGAGCTGGCATGGAGGGGATCGCGTGGACTCCGGATGGCCATGAGCTTGTGTTCGCCATGTATCAGGACGGCCGCTCGCGGCTTTGGCGAACGGCGGCAAACGGAGGTAGCGCACATCCGATTACGTCGAGCATGGAATATGTATGTTGTCCAACCGTAGCCCGCCAGGGTCATCGGCTCGCATACGTCGTGGTTACCGGGCGCACGAGTCTCTGGCGCACTGATATCTCGGGCTCGCAACCTCCGGGCGCGGGCGCGGCAATGCCGGTTATCAGTTCAGTCCGTAGGGAAGCGGAGCCTTTCTACTCGAGCGATGGCCAGAAGATTGCGTTTGCCTCTAATAGGACCGGACCGGGCGAAATTTGGGCGGCGGATGCGGAAGGCCGGGGTGCCGTCCAGCTAACGCATCTCGGCGGACCCACTAATGGAACGCCGCGGTGGTCGCCAGACGGGTCTGAAATCGCATTCGATTCCCGCATTCACGGTAATCCCGAAATTCTGGTGGTGACTGAAGAAGGACACAACATCCGGCGGATCACGAACAACCCCGCGGAAGACGTCGTGCCGAGCTGGTCCGGTGAAGGCCGATGGATCTATTTTGCTTCGAATCGAAACGGTGACTTCCAAATCTACAAAGTCCCGGCTCTCAATGGCGAATCGCCGTCCAGCCCGCCAGTGCAGATAACGAAGGGAGGAGGTTTCAACGGTGTGGAATCGCCCGACGGCAAGTATCTCTATTTCGCGAAAGGGCGCGGCAAGCGCGGTCTGTGGCGCCTCCGGCTCGGCGCGTCGGGTGACGGAACCGAAGAACCAGTGCTTGAATCCCTGCAAAACTGGGGTTGGTGGGCGCTCGGCCTGAACGGCGTTCTCTTCTTGGAACAGGCAGGCGAGTCGTCGACCGCAAAGGTACATTTGAAGTTTCTGGACCTGAGTTCAAAACGTATTACCGATCTGAGAACGCTGGAGTATCCCGTAGACTCCGGGGCTGCGACCCTTACATTTACACCCCACGGAGGTCACGTCATCTATGAGCAGGGGGAGGACCGGCGCTCCGACATTGTGCTGATCGAAAATTTCCGGTAAGGGCGTCTCTACCCCGAGTGACCGTGGGGTGACGGGTGTCAAAAGGGTGACGCGGGCGACAATCGATGTATGCAGGGAAATGGATCCAAGGTTTGGCTTATTACCGGTAGTTCGCGGGGTCTCGGTAGAGCCTTTACGGAAGCTGCTCTCGGAGCCGGTCATCGGGTGGTGGCGACAGCCCGCAATCCCCAACAACTCAGCGATCTTGTGAGCAAGTACGGTGACAGCGTGCGAGCCGTCGCACTGGATGTCACGAACGAAGCACAAGCCCGGGACGCAGTTGATGCGGCGATCGAAGCCTTTGGCGGCCTGGACGTGCTGGTCAACAATGCCGGTTATGGCGATGTATGCCCCGTCGAAGATACCTCGCTCGCCGATTTTCGCGCGCAGATCGAAACCAACCTCTTCGGAGTCATCATTATGACCAAAGCCGTACTTCCCTACTTCCGCGAGCGCGGAGCAGGGCACATCATCCAGGTAACATCGATCGGCGGACGCATCGGGCCGATCGGGCGCGCACCGTATGCAGCCGCGAAGTTCGGCGTCGAGGGCTTCTCGGAGTCACTGTCCAAGGAAGTGGGACCGCTCGGCGTAAAGGTCACCATCGTTGAACCCGGCGGCTTCCGTACCGATTTTGCGGGCTCCTCCACGGAGCTTCGCGAAGGCCGGCCGGAGTACGACGCCACAGTCGGCGCTACAGTGCGGTTCCAGCGCAATTATGACGGCAAGCAGCCCGGCGATCCCGCGAAGGCAGCCGCGGCGCTCCTGCATATTGCGTCACTGTGGGACCCGCCTCTGCGGCTCCTCCTCGGAAGCGATTCCTATAACGCAGCCGAACAGAGTGCCCTTCAGAAGCTCGAGTCGGACAGGAAATGGAAGAATCTCAGCGTCTCCACCGATTACCCGGCCGACGGCCTTTCTGCCCAGTGAGGATCGGCTCCTCGTGGAACTATTTGCGATTTCCACCTTTTTCATCGGTAAGTGCCATTAGGATTTGGTATGCGGCGGTTACTCTTTCATCGATAGGGTAATTCTTGTTGGCCAGGATGACGATCCCTACCCGCTTCCCCGGGACAAATGCGACATACGCTCCGAAGCCGTTGGTTGATCCGGT
>JAOAPQ010000821.1 GCA_025462965.1 Bryobacterales bacterium | reverse complement strand
TGCGCGTAGCGGACCGGTTCGCGGGTCCACTCGTCAACGCACCGTATTTCGCCCGCTACGAGCGCATGACCATTCCGTGGCGAATGGCCGTGGGCGAGGTGGACGGCCAACCGGCCGTTATCGCTCTGCGTCAAGACAACGGGGAGTGGATGCCCAACTCGATCGTACGCGTCGACGTGGCGGACCATCGCATCACGCGGGTTGCCGACTATACGCACTGTCCTTGGGTATTACCTGCGACCACCTCTGTGGTCGTCGAACCGCCCTAGAAAGGGACGCGTATCTCGGATCGCTCCGGAACCGTAATACAGGTGGAAGTGCAATTTTCGAGAAGGAGAAAATATGCAAACGAAAGAAACTATTAAATTCGCCCTGACGGTCTCAAATGGAGCCGTGCTGGGCGCAATCGACAAGATGAGCGACGCTCCTACAACGTTTCCAACCCCGAATGGCGGGTGCCATCCTCTCTGGGTCCTGGGTCACCTCACGATCGTGGAGGGCATGATCCCGGGAGTGCTCTTCGGAGATAATAATCCCGTCGCTGAGTGGCAGAAGTACTTCGGTGAGGCCACGGAACCCGTCGACAATGCCGGCGCGTATCCATCTTTCGCCGAGGTTCGAGAGAAGTATCTTGAATTGCGGGAGCGAAACCTGAAGCTTCTGGATTCCCTCAGTGAGGAGGACCTTGACAAGCCGACCAAGGCGCCACCTAAAGGACGGGAGCGAGAGTTCGCTACCTTTGGAAGTAGCTTCCTCGTGCTAGCCCTGCACCAGACGATGCATCGAAGCCACGTGACCGACGCGCTGCGTGCGGCCGGCCGCACCGCGCTTGCCGCACGAGCCTCCAACTGAGGATCCGCTGATCCAGGGCCGCGGCAACTTTAGGCTGCGGCCCGTAGTTCTTCTCGATGCGCGACGGAGGCCAGTCTCATCAGCGTACCTTTCGTCCCTGATTTGTCGCCTGTGCTCTCTAATCATTGTTCGAGTGACCTGCACTTTCGAAGCGTTGCTTGTTGATTTTAAGTGACCTGATCTTCGACTCGAGAGTAGATCGTGGCATACCCAGCTTGGCAGCCGCGCCGGAGGGTCCGTACACTCGTCCTCCGCTTTCGGTCAAGGCAGCTTCAATCATCTCTCTCTCTTGAGCAGCAAGCTTTTGGGCGAACTCAACCTGGCTCTTAGGTCCGGTTGCACAGGGCTGCCGCGAAAGCCAACTCTCATCGATCGTGAAATTCTCCGTGTCACATACAATGACAGATCGCTCGATGACATTCTGCAACTCGCGAATGTTACCTGGCCAGGGGTACGACTGAAGAAGATCCAGGCTCTTTTTGTTCACTGCCTTGAAGCTCTTTCCCGCTTTCCTGGCGTAGCGATCGATGAAGTACTCGACCAGCAAGGGGATGTCTTCTCTTCGCTCCCGCAGAGGAGGAATTTCAATCGGAAAAACGTTAAGCCGGTAAAACAGGTCACTGCGAAAGGTGCCCGCGGCGATGGCGGCCTGCAAATCGCGGTTGGTGGCAGCGATCAACCGAACATCAGTGCGGATGGACCGGGTACCACCGACACGCTCAAATTCGTGTTCCTGTAGAACACGCAAGAGAGCGATCTGCGTCTCGGCGGGAAGCTCTCCTACTTCATCGAGGAAAATCGTTCCTCCTTCGGCCATCTCGAAGCGCCCTAAACGCCTCTGAGTCGCCCCCGTAAATGCACCCTTTTCATGGCCGAACAATTCCGACGCAATTAAGTCGCGCGGGATTGCCGCACAGTTCACACTTACAAAGGCGCGTGAGGAGCGGTGGGAATGCCTGTGAATGGCGCGGGCAACAAGCTCCTTGCCCGTCCCGGTTTCGCCGGTGACCAGAACGCTGGAATCGGTGGGAGCGACCTTGGACAGGCGGGAAAGCACCGCTTGCAGGATGGGAGAAGTTCCGACGACCTCCTCGAACATCGACGCCTTATCGATTTCTTCGCGCAGGGCGATGTTCTCGGTCTGGAGTTGATCCTTCAGGGTTTGAATTTCCTGGAACGCCTTCGCAAGCGCCGCTTCGCTCCGTTTGCGTTCACTGATATCCCTCACTACAGTCTGGAAGTAGCCATGGCGCACCGGAGAAGTTGAAACCTCGACCGGCAGAGTAGTGCCATCGGTGCGCAGCAGGGTCCGTTCGAATCGGATAGTGGTTTCGGTCTTCATTTCCCCCAGCCGGGACAGGTATGCGTCGCGCTCCTCCGGCAAATAAGTGTCGCTAACTGGCATGCAGGTGAGTTCCTCAGCTGTGCACTTCAGCAGTTCCAGGCCCGCGGGATTTGCGGAGACATAGTTGCTATCGCTATCCACGATAAAAATAGCGTCGGGAGAAAGGTCGACTAAATCGCGATATTTTTCTTCACTCTTGAGGAGCAACCTCTGCTGCGTCTCACGAAGTTCGGTGACATCTTGCAGCGCCACAACACCGGCGATTATCTCTCCTCGATCGTTCCGGACCGGAGCAGAGTTTGCCACAAGGTAACGGCGTTCACCATCGGAGAGAACATGCTCGAACTCCTCATCTTTGACCGCTTCTCCGTTAAGCACCGCGCGAGCAAGAAGCCATTGTTTCGGCTCGTTGGGGCGGCCGTCAGCTCCATAGCCCATATCGAGGAAATCGAGCAGGGTTCGGCCGCCCGTTTGGCCTGCCGGCTGCTTAAACAATTCCATCGCCTGCGAGTTTGTAAGAAGAATGTCGCCGCTCGAGGGGTTTGCGATGATAACTCCGCAAGGCAACTGCTTCAGAACAGTTTCCAGGAGAAGTCGTTGGGATTCCGCCTTTGCCTGGAGTTCCCGCTCGCGCATCCGGAGAGCAACGTTTTCCAATAATGCGGCGGCTTGGTTGCTTGCGACATTCATCAGCAGCCTGTCCGTCGTTGTAGGGAAGCCGTGCGCGCCTGATCCGCCAACCAGCACTACCCCGTACTCGTTCAAGGCGCCGAGCGGACTCAGGGCAATCTGGAGTTCACCAGGCCCAATCGGATTAGGGACGGCAATCGCCGACCCTTCAGATTCCAGCTCCAGGAATGGCGCCACGTGCTCTGAAATCTCGCGTGCATCAATCTTTTGATATCGCCTTGCTGCGCGCGCTGCGTCCAGTGGCTCTTCTGCAAAGGGGCCGGTAATTCGAACCAGTACGATCTCCGGGCACAGCGTGGACTCAAGCACAGCGGCAAGGTCATCCGCGATCTCGCGAGGGGTCTTGTCCTTCCACACCAGCGGAAGGGATGTGAGCGCAACTAGATCGCGAAGGCATCGCCTCAACCCCCGCTCCTCTGAATGCGTGTCGCTTACCGAACGCTCTTGGATCATAGGAGCATCAATCGTCAACGTTTCAGGCTGAGGCTGGCTGTCCGGCTTCGGGGCGCTCGCGTTCGTCCAGTTCTTTCAATAATTCCTCGGGCGGAATATAAAACGGATTGCGCTGGACGATTCCACCGATGAGCACGATTGGATGTGTCCGCAGGGCATCGATGACGATCGCGGCGCCGAACTTTTCGAGGTCGTAGGAGCAAATCACGATATCCCCGGCTCTTGGCAAAGCGAGGTTCAGACGGCACTCGTATTCGAGCAGGCGATCCAGTGCGCCCGGGTCGTTCAGCACCCAGGCCATGTCCGCGATGAGCCGTGTTATGGGAAAACCCAGAGTTCTTCCATCATTTAGAAGTGCGGGCAACAGCGAAAGCATTGCGCTGCGGTTAAAACTGCCATCGCGCAGATACGCCTCGTCCCACCCGATGATCTTCAGTTGCCCCTCGACCTCCGCTCGCGCGGCGTCGATTCCAGCTTCCGCTATATGCTGGGCGTGCTCGTTGCGAAGGGACGGATTGACAATGTGAAAGGCCCTATCTCCCCGTTCCATTCCTTCGCGGATGAAAGGCATCAGCACACGGTCCCTTTCGGCCGACGTACGAAAGAATGTACAAATATGCATGCAATCGTCTACATTTTCACCAAATAGACGAACGGATTTTCGCGCGCTGTTCATGGTCACCTCCCTATCTGACGAGCCGATGACGCAATCGATTCAGACCCCCGCAGCCTCAGGATTATTGAGGCAACACAAGGCCAGTTCGAGTACCCTATAAATTTTACACCCCAAATAGGTTGCCCGATTGGTTAACAAGTAGCTCGTGTGGGACAGGCCATCGTTTTTTGTGGCCTGTTTTCCCGCGCTAATTTGCCAAGTCCCGCAATCTGTGCGCATTACGCGCCGCATAGCCGGGGCAGAGCGCCAAGCGCTCAAGCCCGATCGGGACACGCCAGTATTTCAGGCCGAGGCAGGCCGTCCGGTTTCGGGGGAATCGCGTTCGTTCAGTTCTCTCAACAATTCCTCCGGCGGAACATAAAAAGGATTGCGCTGGACGATTCCGCCGATGAGCACGATCGGATGTGTCCGTAGGGCATCGATGACCACCGGAGCACCAAATTTGTCGAGATCGTAGGCGCAAATCACGATTTCCCCGGTTTTTGGCAGGGCGAGATTCACACGGCACTCGAATTCAAGCATATGATCCAGTGCGCCCGGTTCGTTCAGGACCCACGCCATGTCCGCTATGAAGCGTGTTACTGGAAAGCCTCGACTTCTTCCATCATCTAGCAGTACGGGCAATAGCGAGAGCATTGCGCTCTGGTTAAAACTACCGCCGTGCAGAGGCGCTTCGTCCCACCCGACGATCTCCAACTGCCCCTCGAGCTCCGCTCGGGAGGCGTCAATTCCAGCTTCCGCGATGCGCTGGGCGTGGTCGTTGCGAAGGGAGGGATTGACAATGTGAAAGGCCCTATCCCCCTGTTCCATTCCTTCGCGGATGAAGGGCATCAGCACACGGTACCTTTCATCCGCCGTCCGAAAGAA
>JAOAPQ010000791.1 GCA_025462965.1 Bryobacterales bacterium | reverse complement strand
ATACCTGGCACCGCGAGCGCATCGCGAGTCCGCGCCACGCTATCGACCACCTGCCGTTACTGCTCTGGCACATGGACGAGCCGATGGGAGATTCCTCCATCATTCCGAACTTCCTGATCAGCAAATTCGCCGCGGAGAATGTTAAAGTCTGTCTCTCCGGTTTGGGAGGAGATGAGCTCTTTGGCGGCTATTCCAGGTACCTGGATCCGGGGAAGGGGCGCATCCGCAGGGCGTTTGAAAAGATGCCGATGGCGGCGGGGGCTCTGGCGCCGGCTGTCCAGGCGTGGCGCTTCTCCTGGGCCGAAGAATTGCGGATGGCATCCAACCCGTCGATGGAGTGGCGGGGATATCTGCATCGCCTGCAGATATTCGATTCGTGCGCGCTGAAGTCGATCGGCTTCCCTTCCCTGGGTCGCGCTGAATCGGTCATCGAAGACCTGTGGAACCGGTTTCCTGGTGACGATCCCGTGTCACGGCGCCAGTTCATCGATCAGCATACCTATCTGCCGGACGAGATTCTCGCCCTAACCGACCGCATGTCGATGGCGAATTCTCTCGAAGTGCGAACGCCGTTCATGGATTATCGGCTAGTGCGGTTTGCCCAGACGCTCACGTCGCCCATGAAGCAGACATCACAGCATTTCAAGATCTTTTTGAAAGAAAGTCTGGGGGATCGAGTCCCGCCCGAGGTCTTGAACCGGCCGAAGTGGGGCTTTGACACACCGCTCAAGCGATGGCTCGCCCAGCCGGAGATGCTCGACCTCATCCGGCAATTGCCTTCGGGGGAATGCGTGAAAGAAGGGCTGCTACGAGCTTCAGCAGTAGCAGCCCTGGTTGCGACTCCGGAATCCGTGTGCAACTCCGCGCGGCGGGTCTGGAACCTGCTCGTCCTGGATACGTGGTTACGAATCCGAGGCCGGATGTCTCCGCCGCAGGAGTCCCTGAATAGCCTTATGGAGCCCGAAACATGCAGCGTCCTCTGATCACCGTGATCACCGCGGTCCGTAACGGCGGCAGCTACTTGGCGGAGACCATCGCGAGCGTGCAGGCTCAGGATATCGGAGATTGGGAGTATATTATCGTCGACGATGCATCGACAGACGACACCGCGGCGATCGTCCGCGATGCGGCAGAACGCGACAGCCGCGTGCGTCTGCTCCAGCGGAATGAATGCGGCGGTCCCTACGCTGCCGCCAATGATGCGCTGAAGTCAAGCCGCGGGCGGTATATCATGCGCATCGATGGAGACGATCTCTCTCCGTCAAACCGTTTCAGCCGCCAGCTCGCATTTCTATCCGCAAGACCGCAATACCGGGCCTGCGTGTCGTGGTGGCAGGCGTTCGGGGAGGACGGTTTGATCGCGGGCTCGCAGGTGACTGTGCCGCAGCCTGGAGCTTTCAAGTGGTATCTGCTGCTGCGCGGCGCCAGCATACATAGCGGCGCGTGTATCGAGCGTTCAGCCCTGGAAGAGATCGGCGGCTACCGTGAGCTCCCGCTGTCACAGGATTATCGGCTTTGGTGCGACTTGACCAGGCGGAACTGGCTCGGCGTGATGCCGGAGGTGTTATCCCATGTCCGCTTCCATGCGGAACGCTCGACCAACCGCAGGAGCGGATTGCAGCGGCAGCTCGCTCTGGACATTGTGCGTGAGCATTGGTTCGCTCTCACGGGCGAGTCCTGTTCGCCGGACGAACTCGAAGCGCTCTGGGCCCTGGGATACAGTTTGCGTTTCCCGTTAGAGAGAAGCCTGGCAATGTTGAATCGCTGGGAGAACTGGTGGCAGGCCGATCGGACGCTTGAGGCGTCGGATCGTCAGGAATTAAGCTCCCTGTCAGAAATAAGGCGCTGGAAATTACTGCGTGCGAACTGGCGCCGCCAACCCCGACGGGCGCTCATCGAAGCGCTTGGGTGGGGCTGCGGACAGGTGGCGCAGTGGCGCCCCAATGAGAGTTCTTTTCCCGCAAGGTAAGACGTCGGTCCGCGTCGGCGGCCGCCGATTCGTATGAATATTTGCTTTATCTGTTCGGAATATCCGCCCGCCACCCACGGCGGAGTGGGCAGCATGACCCAGATTCTGGCGCGGGCCCTGGTGCGCACGGGACACAACGTAAGAGTGATCGGTGTGTATCCAACTCTGACCAGCTCGGTCCGGGAACAGGATTCGGGGGTCGAGGTATGGCGCTTGCATGGGTCTTCCCGACGGTTCGGCTGGATGCCGGCGCGCTATCGTCTTTACCGGACAGTTGCCCAGTGGGCACGGCGCCGCGAGATCGATCTCGTCGAGGCGCCGGATTGGGAAGGTTGGGCCGCCGGATGGCCTGCGTTGCCGATACCGGTAGTCGTGCGGCTGCACGGCAGCAGCTCTTATTTCGCCGCCGAGATGGGGTCTCTTTCCGGACGGACCGCTTTCTGGTTGGAGCGAGCAGGGCTGCGGCGGTCCGATTATTGCTGCTCGGTAAGCCGTTACACCGCCGAGAAGACACGAGAGTTGTTCAAATTGCAGATGCCCGCGAGCGCGGTGATCTATAACGGCGTAGACGTTCCCACTAGGAGTTCCCGCGGCCCTCGCTCCCGGTCGAAAGTGGTGTTCACCGGAACATTAACGGCAAAGAAGGGTGTGGTCCCGCTGATCCGCTCCTGGCCGCGAGTGAAAGGGCAGTGCCCGGGTGCGGAATTGCATCTTTTCGGTAAGGACGGGCTCGGCCCCGCAAATACGTCCATGCGGGAATATCTTGTGCGGGAACTGCCGGACGATTGCAAGGGTTCCGTTGTGTTTCACGGACACACCGGGCGAGAGCGTGTCCTGGAAGAATTAGGGCGCGCACGCGTTGCAGTGTTTCCGTCGTATGCCGAGGCCTTCGCCATGGCGCCGCTCGAAGCTATGGCAAACGGCTGCCCGACCATCTACTCAGACCGTGGAAGCGGCCGGGAACTAATCCGTAGCGGGATCGACGGTCTGTTGGCTGACCCTGCCTATCCTCTGCAGATCGCCGATGCGATCGTCCGGGTACTCCGCGACGACAGTCTTGCCGCGAGACTGGGGGCAGCCGGACGTGAGCGTATCGAGCGGTCGTTCTCTTCGGGCGAGATGCTCCGTGTGAGCAAGGACTTCTATTCCGGCTGTGTGCGGGACTTCCGCGATCGGCATAACGGTAATTGAACATGCTGATATCCGTCATCGTCTGCACTTACGGCCGGCGCGCGGCCGTAAGCACTCTGCTTGCCTGTCTGCCGTCGCAAACGCACCGCGATTTCGAGGTCCTCCTGGTTGCCGGCGACGGGGAAGATACTCCCTCGGCAGCCGAGCTCCGCCTCATGGTGGCATCGTTCAGTCCCCAGATCGACGTGCGTCTCCTTTTCGCACCGAAAGGGCTTACGCGACAGCGCAATTATGGGCTGTCGCGCGCCCGCGGCGAGCTACTCTGCTTCCTTGACGACGATGTGACGTTCGAAAAAGATTTCCTGGCGAAGGCCGCGGAGTTATTCGAGCTCCCGGGCATGCAGGATTTGGGCGGCGCGTCGGCCTAC